>JBFGLK010000088.1:0-9045 GCA_041576195.1 Promineifilaceae bacterium (SeqCode) | reverse complement strand
TGCAACTCTACAAGTATATCGTGAAGAACGTGGCCAAGGCCCATGGCAAGACGGCCACCTTCATGCCCAAGCCCATCTATGCGGACAACGGCTCGGGCATGCACACTCATCAGAGCCTGTGGAAAGACGGCCAGCCGCTCTTCGCCGGCGACGGCTACGCCGGATTGAGCGATCTCGCCCGGTGGTACATCGGCGGGCTGTTGAAGCACATCAACGCCTTGCTGGGCATTGTTGCCCCCACCACCAACTCCTACCGCCGTCTGGTGCCCGGCTACGAGGCGCCGGTCGTCGTGGCCTACTCCGCGCGTAACCGCTCGGCGGCGGTGCGCATTCCGATGTACTCCCAATCGCCCAAGGCCAAGCGCGTGGAGTTCCGCTGCCCCGACCCGGCCGCCAACCCCTACCTGGCCTTTGCCGCCATGCTGATGGCCGGGCTGGACGGCATCCGCAATCAGATCGAGCCCGGCGATCCGGCCGACCTGGACCTCTATGACGAGGAGAACATGGGGCGAGTGCAGATGACGGTTGGAAAGCTCAACCTGGCCCTGGACGCGCTCGTGGCCGATCGCGAATTTCTGCTCGAGGGTGGGGTCTTCACCGAGGACCTGCTCGACGCGTACGTGGCCTACAAGATGGAGACCGAGGTCGGCCCGGTCGCCCTGCGGCCCCATCCCTACGAGTTCCTCCTCTACTACGGCGTCTGATGTCCGGCCTCAGACGCCGGCGCTAGGCGCTCGGTGCCAGACGCCGCCCGGAAATTGTAGACCCCGCAGGTCGCGCAGATTTGCGGGGTCTTTCCGCCTCGGCCGGCGCCATCGCTGCGCTTGCCGGCATCCCTCGCCCCACAGTAGAATGCGACGACGGATGCCGTCTTGAGGAGACCGACGGGACCATGCCTGCTCACCCCCCCGCCTCCGCCCTGGCCAGCTTGCGCCACATCGCCCGCGCGCTCAGCGCCGCCTGGGACCTGGACACTACGCTGGATCTCATCGCGCGTACGACAACCGACCTCATGGGGGTCGACTCCTGTGCGATCTACCTGCTCGACGCCGGCGCCGACGCGCTGCAGCTGCGCGCCAGCACCGGTCTGGCACGTCAGGCACTCGGTCGGGCCACCCTGCGCGTCGGCGAAGGGATGACTGGCCACGCCGTCGCCGCCAATCGCCCGGTCTTCGCCACGGAGGCCCAGGACGATCCGCTCTTCAAGCTGATCGACGAGGCCGAAGAGACGGCGTTCCATTCCTTGTTGGCCGTGCCGCTCGTCATCGAAACGCGCCCCATCGGTGCCCTCAACGTCCAAACGTTGCGTCCGCACGCCTTCACCCCGGAGGAGATCGAGCTGCTCTCGCTCATCGGCGACCTTGCCGCCGGAGCGTTGGCCAAGGCTCAGCTCTATGACAGCCAGCGTCGCCAGATCGAGGAGCTGGGCGCCCTGGCGCGGATCAGCGAGGCCGTCACCGCGCCCCAGTATCTCGACGACATGCTGGATGTGGTGACCGACATGGCCGCCCGGACGATGAATGCCGCCGTCTGCTCGATCTTCCTGCTGGACGAGCGTGGGGCACAGCTCGAGCTCCGCTCGGCCAAACGCACCACGCGCCCCTACCGCCACCGGCCGCCCCTGCCCCTGGGTGAGGGCATCGCCGGCCGCGTCGCCCGGGACGGCGTGGCCATCTACGTGCCGGACGTGCGGCACGATCCCCGCTATCGCAGCGTCGAGCTGGCGCGGCAGGAGGGGTTGGTCTCCCTGCTCGCCGTCCCTCTGAGCGTGCGCGACCGTGTCATCGGCGTCTTTAACTGCTACACGGCCGAGGCGCGCCAATTCACCCCCGAGCAACGGGCCCTGCTACAAACCCTGGCCAACCAGACGGCCCTGGCCATCGAGAATGTCCGCCTGGTCACCAGTGCCGCCATCGTACGTGAGATGCATCACCGCATCAAGAACAACCTGCAGACGGTGGCCATGTTGATGCAGCTGCAGCTGCCCGACGCCGAACAGCTGGACACCCGCCACGTGCTGGAGACGAACATCAATCGTATCCGCAGCATTGCCGCGGTCCACGAGGCGCTCTCCGAGCGGAGCTTTCGCCTGGTCGACGTGCGGGACATGCTTGAACGAGTGACGCGCACGACGATCAGCGTCATGGCGCAGGCGGACATGCCGGTGGCGCTGGCGGTGACCGGCGAGGCGATCCAGCTGCCCAGCCGGGCCGCCACGGCGCTGGCTCTTGTGGTCAACGAGCTCGTGCAGAACGCCGTCGAGCACGGGCTGACCGGGTCCGGCGAGGGGGCGGTGAGCGTCAGCCTGGGGCGTGCGCCGGAGGAGATCGTGGTGGTTGTGCGCGACGATGGTCGCGGTATGCCGGCAGCGATGCAGCCGGGCCTTGGCCTGGAGATCGTGGCCACCCTCGTGCGCGAGGAGCTCCGCGGGCAGATAGAGTGGCGCGACCTGGCGCCGGGTACCGAGGCGGTGATCCGGATGCCCCGGTCGCTGGAGCAGTTCGACGACGAGGCCCCAGAGGCGCCGGAGGCAGCCTGAGCCATGCGCATCCTCATCGCTGACGACGAAGCGATCATCCGCCTGGGGCTCAAGGCGATGCTTCAGCGAATGGGGCACGAGGTCGTGGCGGCCATGGACGGGCGCGAGGCCCTGCGCCTGGCCCGCAGCCAGCGGCCTGACCTGGCCATCCTGGACATCAAGATGCCCTTCACTAACGGCCTGCAGGCGGCGAAGGTGTTGAGCCGGACACAACCGCTGCCCATCCTCGTGCTCACCGCGTTTAGCGATCGGGACCTGATTGAGGAAGCGGCGATGCAAGAGATTCACGGCTATCTGGTCAAACCGGTGCGCGAGGCGGAGCTGGAGGCGGCGATTGCCGTGGCCGTCCGCCGCTTCGCCGAGGCACAGCGCCTGCGAGCGCGGGCGGCGGAGCTGGAGGAGCGGCTGGAGACGCGCAAGCTGGTCGAGCGGGCTCGCGGCCGCCTGATGGCTGCCGGCATGACCGAGGCCGAGGCCTATCGAGCCATCCAGGAGCAGGCACGCCGCCAGCGGCGGACCATGCGCCAGGTGGCGGAAACGATCCTGGCGGCGCCGGATTGAGTCTGGCCAGCCGACACCGTTGATTTACATAACCATGCGCTGCGACCGTGGGTGACGGGCGCCGGTGACTGTGCGATAATCGGCTGCCCGGCCCAATCACGGGCCGGCTGGCTTCTCTAACCGTGACTGCCCGCCGCCCGCCATGGCCGCGCTCCAGGTGGCCGGGCGGCCGCAAGGCCTGACGATGTCCGCGACCGAATTCGCCATCACTCGTCCCTACGAGTCCGATCTGCGCACGCCCATGCGCTGGATCCTGTCGCACGTGCTGCGCCACAAGCTTCTCATTCTCGGCCTGTTCGTCGGCGCCTTTGGCAACGCAGCGCTGGCCGCCGTGGTTCCCGTGCTGACCGGACGCGCCTTCGACGCGGCGCTGGCCACGCCGGCGGACACGCGAACGATCGGCCTGGCCGCGCTGGGCATCGTCGTCAGCCAGCTGGTGCGGTCGGTATTGCAGCTCGGTCGGAACTTCTCCAGCGAGGTGATCGGCCAGCGACTCGAGCGCGACACGCGCGCCGACCTCTATGTGAGCCTGCTCGGCAAGAGCATGACCTTCCATGACCTGCAGGCAGTCGGCGACACGATGGCCCGGGCCACCAACGACGTGCGCGAGATCAACCTGATGCTCAATCCCGGGCTGAACCTGGTCATCGGATCGGCCAATTTCCTGCTGATGCCCCTGGTCCTGGCGCCCACTTACCACCCCCAGCTCGTCCTGGCGCCCCTCCTGTTTCTGGTCAGCTATGTGTGGGCGGTCGCCCGTTATCTGAACGTCCTTGCCGCCGTAGCCGACCGCGTGCGGCGCAGCTTCGGCCGCATGAACAGCCGCCTGGCCGAGGCGATCGACGGCATCGAAACGGTCAAAGGGGCCGCCCAGGAGCGACAGGAGATCGATCGCTTCACACAGCGGGCCCGGACCTATCGGGACGCGGTCGTCGACCAGGGCCGGATCGAGGCCCGTTTTCTGCCGCTGCTCTTCCTGGGGCTCGTCACGGCCATTGGCTTCACGCACGCCTTTCTGCTTTTTCGCGCCGGCGCCATCCAGGTCGGCGACATCGTGGCCTACATCGGGCTGCTCGGCCTGTTCGGCTTCCCCACGTTCGTCTCCCTCTTGGCCTACTCACAGGTCTCCCGGGGGCTGGCCAGCGCGCGGCGCATTCTCGCTCTTATCCAGGCGGAGACTGAGCTGGACGAGAACGCCGCGGGCCACGAAGGCGCCATTCGCGGCGCCATCCGCTTTGAGCATGTCACCTTCGGCTATGTGGATGGCGTTGACGTGCTCAAGAACGTCTCGTTTGAGGTCCAGCCGGGCCAGACACTGGCGATCGTGGGTCAGACTGGTGCCGGCAAGAGCACCATCGCCAAGCTGATCAACCGCACCTACGACGCCCGCGAGGGCCGGGTCCTCGTCGACGGCGTCGACGTGCGTGACTGGCAGCTCGCCACCCTCCGGCGCCAGATCTCGATCATCGAGCAGGACATCTTCCTCTTCTCGCGCACCATCGCGGAGAACATCGCCTTCGGCTGCCCCGATGCCACGCAGGCCGAGATCGAGGCGGCGGCACGCGCCGCCCAAGCCCATGACTTCATCACGGCCTTCAAGGACGGGTATGAGACAGCTGTGGGCGATCGCGGCGTCACGCTTTCCGGTGGCCAGCGCCAGCGCCTGGCTCTCGCCCGCGCCTTCTTGACCAGCCCGCGCATCCTCATCCTCGACGACTCCACCAGCGCGGTCGACAGCGCCACAGAAGACCGCATCCAACAGGCCATTGCCCACGCCGCGGCCAATCAGACGACGGTGCTGATCACCCACCGACTCTCCCAGATCCGCTGGGCGGATGTCGTGGTCGTCCTGCGCAAGGGGGCGCTGGTTGCCGTTGGGGATCATGAGACGCTGCTGGAGACCACGCCGGCCTATCGCCGCATATTCCAGCAGATCGAGGCCCCGCCGAAGAGGTAGCGCGTGAGGCCACTCGTCTTTTACTGTCGCTGGCAACGAGCTCGCCTGCGCCTGCAAGGGCGGGACGAACGCTTTGTCTGGGGGGAGCTGGCTCTCGAGGACGGGCGGCTGGAGCCGTTTCGTTATGAACTGGCAACGCGCCGGTTGGAACGGGGGGCAGGCGCGTCGCGCGTAGCGCTGTGGCTGGACGACCGCGGGGTCGTCATACCCTCGTAACTAGGTTGCGGTCAATCGCTGCATGTTGGGCGCGGCAGGTTGCGTCCTTACGACGTCCCGGCGTGGCCCACTCCGCAATCCGCAGTTGAATCACCCCGCCCACCGCTGGCGGCGCACTTCGATGACGTTGGGTAGTTTCTCCAGCTTTCGCAATAGCCAGTCAAGATCCGCGAGGTTCGTGACCTCAACCAGCAAGAAGATCGTGGCAATGCTGTTGGCCGTCGCGGCCTTGGTCTTGGTCATGCCGATGCCCCGGCCCTTGAGCGTGTTAGTGATGTCGTTCATCAGGCCGGGCCGACTGTAGCCCTTGACGACGATGGGGATTGGATAGGCCTCCTCTTCCAAGCCCCAGTTCACCTCGATGAGCCGCTCCGGCTCGGAGGCGTTCAGCACTTGCTGACAATCCTTGCGGTGCACAGTCACACCATGGCCTCGGGTGATATACCCCACGATCGGCTCCGGGGGCACGGGTGTGCAGCACTGCCCGATGCGCGTATGCAGGCCACTGACGCCAAGCACCGTCAGGCCCCGCTTCTTTGGCCGCGGCGTGAGCAAGGGGATGAGCTCGTCGTCCGGGCGGAGTTTCTGCTGGATCGAGGCGATGGCGCCGCCGATCTGGGCCGTCTGGATGTCGCCAAAGCCAACTTTGGCCAGGAACTGATCGACGTCATCGGCGTGCAGGGCACGGGCGATGTCCTCGACGGTGTAGGTGGCGGAAAGACCGAGCCGCTTGAGCTCACGCTCCACGACCTCGCGCCCTTGTTCGATATTCTTCTCGCGCTCCTGGGCGCGGAACCACTGGCGCACCTTGCTGCGCGTGCGGGCGCTACCCGTGTAGCCGAGGCTCTCGTTCATCCAGTCGCGACTGGGGCCGCCGCGGCTGGCGGTGATGATCTCGACGCGATCCCCCGACTTCAGTCGGTAGTCAAGAGGCACCATCTTGCCGTTGACCTTGGCGCCGCGGCAGCGGTGGCCGACCTCGGTGTGCACCTGGTAGGCGAAGTCGATGGGCGTGGAGCCTGCCGGCAGGTCGATCACGTCGCCCCGGGGGGTGAAGACGTAGACATGATCGGTCAGGTCATCGAGGTTGATGGACTCCTGGTCGAGGATCTGGCCCTCGGCCTCCTGCAACAGCGTCAGCAAATCCCGATGCCACTGGATGCGGCGGTTGAGGGCGGCATCCAGCTTGCCCCCTTCCTTGTATGCCCAATGGGCCGCGATGCCCCGCTCCGCTTCCTCATGCATGGTCCGGGTGCGGATCTGGACTTCGAGCGTCTTGCCGTCAGAGTCAATGACCGCCGTGTGCAGCGACTGGTACCCATTCGGCTTGGGTCGGGCGATGTAGTCGTCAAACTCCTGGGGGATTGGGTGCCAGAGATTATGGACGATGCCCAGCACCTGATAGCACCGATTCTTGTCGGTCGTGTCGAGGATGACGCGCACCGCCTGGAAGTCCCGGATCTCTTCGAAGTCGATGTCTTTGCGCTCCATCTTGCGGAAGATGGAGTAGATGTGCTTGGGACGACCCGTGACCGTGCCGGCAATGCCGGCCTTGGCCAGCTCGACATTTAGCTGGACGATCGCCTGCTCCACGCCTTCAGAGCGGTGCACCCGCTTCTCGGACAGGAACCGGGCTATCTCCCGGTAAGCAGCCGGCTGCAAGAAGCGGAATGCCAGGTCCTCCAGCTCCCACTTGAGCTGCCAGATCCCCAGCCGGTTCGCCAAAGGGGCATAGATCTGCCGCGCCTCCTGCGCGATCTGAGCCTGTCGTTCTTCGGGCAGATGGCTCGCTTTGCGCAGGTCCTGGAGACAGTCGGCCATGCGCACGAGCACGATGCGCAGGTCGTCGTCGATAATGGTCAGAATGGCGCGCCGAATCAGCTCCAGATTGCGGGCCGTGGGGCTCGTGTTCAGCTTGACGTACGGATCGAGCTTGTCCAGGCCAGTCACCAGCTGGGTGACCTCGGCGCCGAAGTGGCGCAACAAGGTGTTGCGATCGACCCCCGTGTGCGGCAACAGAGAGTCGTGGAGCAAGGCCGAGGTGGTGCTGACCAGATCGATGCCCAGCTGGTTCACGGTGCCGGCCACGGCCAGATCGTGCTGCACGTAAAGCTCGCCCGACTCACGTGTGGCATCGCCGTGGGCCTCGACTGCAAAGGCAAATGCCTGGCCGACACGCTGGCGCGCCTCCGATGGGGCGGACGACGGGATCTGTCGCAATAGATCGTCGATCGTGATCAGTTCGGACTTCATGGGTTTACTGTCGCCGCGTCAGCGGCGGTTTCCATTGTGATGCCCTCTACTAGCGCCGGCTAACTCTCCCGTCGGCGGGCAGTGCCGCCCAACCACCGACGCGCGGCGACATGGCCGATGTCGCCGAGGCCACGCCGGTCGCAGGGAGCAAAACAGGCGACTCCCGCCCGGAGGTCGCCTGTTCGTTTGGTCGCTCGGCTAGCTGTAGGTCCATTCCGCGTCAGCCGCTGGCAGGCGAGCCTCCTTCCTGGTCCGGGTCGGTCTCCTGGCCGGTCCCCTGGTTGCCGGTAGGAGCGGACGGACCCTTGTCCCTGTTAAGGAGAATGCGCGGCATCGCCGCGTTGTGCCCGTCCCCTTCGCGGGAGCGCGCGTCGGAGATCGCGGAGCCGAATTGCGCTAACCGCTCGGTCCCGGTCGAGCGCCAGGCCTCGCGGCGCGCGGCCAATGTCGAGCGCGTCTGGGCCCCGGTCTGCGGCGCTAGAACGAGCGCGGTCGCGGCGCCGACAAGCGCGCCGATGACGAAACCCGCGAGGAACGCGCCGACTTCGCCGTTGTTGTCACTCATCTTGTCTCACTCCTCCACGTTGTCTTCCTGCCACCCTCTTGCTCATCCGAGCCGGTTAGTCCGACCGCGCCCAGGCGAGAAGCCTCGCGTGCCGCCGTCCGCTCCGGATAATCGCCTCTATATTATAGCGCAAAATGGGGACCGCTGAGAGGGGCGGCCGTTGGTCGGATGGGTCGCCCGCTAGGCGAAACGTCCTGGTTCGTTACGGATCGCGCCTAGTCGGGCCACCGGGGCTCGCCGAACAGGACCTGGAGCGTGCGTCGGGCGCCGGCCACAAAGCCGCCGGCGTTGACTACGGGCTTGACGACGTTTTGGCTGACAAAAGTGGTGGTGCCCCGTACCGTCGCCAGCGTGTCCGACGTCTGCTGGAGGATCGGCTTGATCTCAAACTCCAGCATGTTCACCAGCCGGATGATCATGACCAGCATGATCAGAAAGGCGATGCTGAACAGGCAGGATCCCAGCGCCAGGGCGATGATGACGATGTCCCGCAGGGTCTCGATCGCAGTCGGGTAGTTGCCTGCCACCCAGATGATGCCCCAGATTAAGAGCGCCACCAGGACGACAACAGCGATCACGCCCAGGGTGACGGCCACCCGAGAAATCAGCGGTTTCTGTGGAATTGGCCCCACGGCCCCTGCTTCGAAGTCCGTCTCCATGCGCGACCCTCCAGAAAGCGAAGTATATGGTCACGCGATCAAACCGGCAAATCCCCGCCAGTGCGGCGGCCGGGCTTCAGGAACGGGATCGGCCGGCGGCCCGCGCCCCTTCCTTGCTCAGCCAGAGAGAAAGCAACAGGGTAAGCCATGAGCCGAGGCTGGCGCTAAGCAGGTTGATGGCCCCCAGCTTGAGCAGGGTGAGGCTGACGACCTCCCCGACGAAGTGGCCCAGGGCAAAACCGATCCAGGCGGAAACGATGAAGACCGGGATGCGTCGGGCCGGGCCGCCGAAGAC
>JBFGLK010000087.1:0-9058 GCA_041576195.1 Promineifilaceae bacterium (SeqCode) | reverse complement strand
GTCCACCAGGCGATGGCCGAAGTAGCCGTTGACGCCGACGAGCACAGTCATGCCCGGCTCGACCAGGTTGGCCACGGCGGCTTCCATGGCGGCGCTGCCGGTGCCGCTGATCGGGATGGTCATCCGGTTGTCCGTCTGGAAGGCGTAGCGGAGCAGATCCTGCACCTCGTTCATCAGGGCGATGAAGCGCGGGTCGAGATGGCCAATGGGCGGCATGGCCATGGCTTGCAGCACGCGCGGGTGGGCGTTGGACGGCCCCGGGCCCAGGAGCAGGCGTGGCGGCACGTCGAGCTGAGGGGCGTTCAGGCGATGGGTGTCGACGACGGCGGGGTCTGGCATGGGATACCTCTGGCACAAACGGAATGGGGGGCGGCGCGCCGGTTTGCGGCGATGATACGCCCGGCGCGGCGATCGCACAAGCGTGAGCGCTCACCCGACATAGATCTCCAGCCGGCCCGCCGGTCCTTCGTTTTCGCCGCCCGGGCTGCCGACCTCGATACGCAGCGGCACATCGGGGGGCAGGGCGCGCAGATCGCGCAGCAGGCCGTCGGCCTCGGCCAGCTCAGCGCGGGCGGGCGGGGGCGCCAGGCGACGGGCCAGCCGCAGTAGCCGGGCGAGCAGGTTGATGGGTGCCGGCAGGCTCAGGGCGATCCGGCGCCCGGCCGGCTCTTCGACCCGGAGGTGGAGCCAGGTGGCGGACCGGCTCCACCAGGCGCCCAGGGCCATCAGCGCCGCGGCCAGGAAGAGCGGACCGGCGCACCACAGGGCGAGCGGCGCCCGGCCGGTCGCGCTCCGCCCCATGGCGATCAGGAGCGCGGCCAGCGGCAGGGCCGCCAGGACGCCTGCCGCGAACGGGTAACGCCAGCGGCGCCGCAAGCGGGTGAAGTCAGGCGGGGGCGAGGCGGGAACGGTTACGCGGCCATCTCCGCGCGGCCCAGCATCTTCGTCGGCGTGAGCCGGATGAGCAGCTCGCCAGGCACGCCGTTGCGCTGGCCGAACTCCTCCGCCCGGTCTTCACCCATGTAGCGGCCGCCAATGCGCGTCGCCCAGTGGCGCAGCTGTTCCAGGTCTTCGCTGATCGTCACGGTGCCCTCCACGATGACGAACGCGTAGGGGGGTGTCTCGTCGTCGACGCAGAGGGCCAGGCGCCCCTCGCGGCGCAGGTTGGCCGCCTTGACCGACTCGTGCCAGGTCATAAATACCAGGTCGTCCCCGTCGAGGACGAACCAGATCGGGGCCACGTGTGGCCGCCCGTCCGCGCGGACGGTGGCCACCTTGCCTGTGCGGGTACCGTGGCAGAGAAAGGCATGTATTTCGTCGCGGGTCATCCGGCGCATGAGTGTCCTCAAAGACCTCGCAGGTCTGGCTCCTACTCAAAGCGCAGCGCTTCGATCGGGTGCAGGGCCGCGGCCCGCGAGGCGGGGTAGATGCCGAAGAAGAGGCCGACGGCGAAGGAGAAGCCCACGGCCATCAGGACCGAGTTGACCGTTACGGCCGTAGCCAGATCGGGCACGGCCAGGCGCACGGCGAAGGCGCCGATGAAGCCCAGGCCGATACCCAGCATGCCGCCGAGGAGCGAGAGCACCACGGCCTCGGTAAGGAACTGACCCAGGACGTCCGCGTAGCGGGCGCCGACCGCCTTGCGCAGCCCGATCTCCTTGGTGCGCTCGGTGACCGACACCAGCATGATGTTCATGATGCCGATGCCGCCAACGAGGAGCGAGATGCCGGCAATCGCACCCAGGAAGAGGGTCAAGACGCCGGTCACCTGCCCGAAGGCGCTCAGGAAGTCCTGCTGCGTCAGAATGAGGAAGTCGTCCTCGTCGCGGAAGCTGATCTCGTGCGTATTGCGCAGCACCTCGGCGGCATCGACGACGACGTTGTTGACGCCGGTGCTGTCCAGCGCCTGCACCAGGATGAAGTCAAGCAAAGGCTGCCCGGTGCGGCTGCTGCGGCGCACGCCGAGACGGTCCTGGGCCGTGGTCAGGGGCACGATGGTGATGTCGTCCTCACTACCGAAGAGGCCGCCGCCCTTGCTCTCCAACACGCCGACGACGCGAAAGGTGATCCCGTTGATCTTGATGTCGGCTTCCAATGGGTCCACGTCATCGGGAAACAGGCTGCGCACGGTGTCCTGCCCCAGCACGACCACCCGGGAGCGGGCGTTGTAGTCCGTATCGTCGATGAAACGGCCGCGCTCCGCCTCATACCCCCGGACCGGGCCGTAGTCCGGCGTGGAGGCGCGGACCGACGTCTCGTAAACGTTGCCCCCGTATTGCAGGCTGCCAACCACGAAGCTGATTGGGGCCACGGCAACCGCATCGGGTACCAGGGCGCTGTCGCCTAACTGCTGGGCGTCTCGCATCGTCAGGGTGGATTCCGTGCGATCCGGGTCGTCCGTGGGCAGGACGATGACCAGGTTGGTGCCCAGTCCGCTGAACTGGTCCGCCACAAAGCGGGTGACCGAGTCGCCGATGGAGAGCAGCGTGATGACCGCGGCCACGCCGATCATGATGCCCAGCATGGTCAGCGCGGCGCGCAGCTTGTTGGCGCCCAGCGAGCGAAAGGCGATGCGGATGTTCTCCAGCAGCTTCATGATAGGGGACTACTCGTAGCGCAGCGCGTCGATCGGGTTGAGCGAAGCGGCCCGTGTCGCGGGATAGATGCCGAAGAAGAGGCCGACGGCGGCGGAGAAGCTGATGGCCAGGGCCACCGAGTCCCAGGCGACCACCGTCTGGAGCTGATCCGAGAGGTTGGAGATGACCCGGGCGCCGAGCACGCCCGTCAACAGGCCAAGCAGGCCACCGATGACGGCCAGGGTGATGGCCTCGATGAGGAACTGGGCGAGGATGTCGGCGCGGCGGGCGCCGACGGCCTTGCGCAGGCCGATCTCGCGCGTCCGCTCGGTCACCGAGACGAGCATGATGTTCATGATGCCGATGCCGCCGACGAGGAGGGAGATGCCGGCAATCACGCCGAGGAAGATGGTCAGAATGGACGTCACCTCGCCGAAGGCGCTGGCGACCTCGTCCTGGCTGAGTACGGTGAAATCGTCCTCATCGCGGAAGCTGATCTCGTGCGTCTCGCGCAGGACGCTCTTGATCTCGAAGATGGCGGCTTCGAGCTGCGTCTCGTCCAGGACCTCGGCGTAGAGGCGGTCCACGCGCAGCTTGCCGTCGGCGCGGCGGGCTGGGAAGAGGCGCTGCTGCGCGGTCGTCAGCGGGACGAGGACAAGGTTGTCCTGGTCGTTAAAGCCCGAGCCGCCTTTCTCTTCGAGCAGGCCGATGACCCGGAAGGGCACGTTATTGACGATGATGCTCTCGCCGATGGGCGGCCCGCCATCGGGCCAGAGGTTCTCGTAGACGGTCTGGCCCAGCACGGCCACGCGGGCGCCCAGTTGCACGTCTTGATCATTGAAGAAGTTGCCGGCAATCGGGCTGAAGTCCCGCGCCTCGACGAACTCGGGCGTCGTGCCGTTGACCTGGGTCCGCGTCTCGTGGCGGCCCCGGCTGACCGTGGAAAAGCGGCCGAACTCGGGCACCACGAGCCGCAGGCTTGGGGCGCGGAAGGGATCGGACAGGGCCAGGTAGTCGTCGGTCGTCAGGTTGTCCCCCTGGAGCGGCCGCCGGGCCGGCCCGCCGCGCTGGGTCTCGAACTGGCCCGGCAGGATGAAGAGCAGATTGTTGCCCAGCCCTTCGAACTCGGCAGCGACCACGCGCTCGACGCCGCGACCCACCGACAGCAGCGTGATCACCGCGGCCACGCCAATGATGATGCCCAGCATGGTCAGGAAAGAGCGCAGCTTGTTGACTGCCAGGCCTATCAGCGCCAGCCGAATGCTTCGCAACAACTTCATCGCCGTGTGAACCCGCCTACTGCACCAACATCGCGTCGGACGGCCGCGTCGTCGTCCCGGCCACGAGCGGCTCTTCGATGGCGTCGTCGGACACGATCTTACCGTCGGAAAGCATGATCACGCGCCGGGTGTGGCGAGCGATCCAGGGGTCGTGGGTGACGAAGATAACCGTGATCCCACTCTCCCGGTTCAGGCGTTGGAAGATGCCCATGATCTCGATCCCGGACTTGCTGTCGAGGTTGCCGGTCGGCTCGTCCGCTAAGATGATCGAGGGCTCGTTGACCAGCGCCCGGGCGATGGCCACGCGCTGTTGCTGTCCGCCGGAGAGCTCGCTCGGCTTGTGGTCCAGGCGGTCGCCGAGGCCGACCAGCGACAGGGCCCGTTCCGCGAGCTGAAGCCGATTGCGCTTGCCAGAGTAGATGAGAGGCAGCTCCACCTGTTGCAGGGCGGATGTGCGCGGCAAGAGGTTGAAGTTCTGAAAGACGAAGCCGATCTTCTGGTTGCGGACGTCGGCCAGGGCGTCGTCGCTGAGCTTGCTCACATCGGTGCCGTCCAGCAGGTAGTTTCCGCTGGTCGGGGTGTCGAGGGCGCCGAGCAGGTTCATGATCGTCGACTTGCCCGATCCCGACGGTCCCATGATGGAGACGAACTCCCCTTGCAAGACGTCAAACGTGACGCCGTTGAGGGCGAATACCTGATGCTCGCCCATGTCGTAGATCTTGCGCAGATCGCGGACCTGGATGATGGGCTTGCTGCCGTTTTGGCTTGGAGTGGTCACGCTGGCGGTCCTCCAGAGGCGGCCATGCCGCCCGGTGTGTCGGTGGGATACCCGGCGCCAGTTAGCCGCCGCCGAAGAGCGAGAAGCTCTCGCGTACGTTGGTCACGGCCACGACGTCGCCGGCGGAGAGCCCGCTGGTCACGGCGCTGAACTGCTCGTTGCGCAGGCCGGTCTCGATGGGCACTTCGCGGACGGTGCCGTCCGGCTGCTTGACGTTGACGAACGCCTGGCCCGATTCCCGATCCAGGCGGATGGCCCAGTTGGGCACGACGAGGGCGTTTTCCACCTCGTCCACGACGACGGAGGCGTTGGCGCTCATGCCGGGCCGCAGGTTCAGCCCATCGGTCTCGGTGATGTTGATCGTTACCAGGTAGGTGACGACGCCGCCGGCGGAAGTGGGCGTGGGGGCGATCTCGGCCAACGTGCCAGGGACGACGACGCCGGGGAGGGCGTCGAGCGTGATGTCGACCGGCTGGTTGAGCTCGATGCTGTCAATGTCGATCTCGTCGACGTTGACAGAGATGTGGAAGCCAGACTCGTTGACGATAGTGACGACGGGCACGCCGGGCGTGACCTGTTCGCCGGCGTCGACGGCCACGGTGGCCACGGTGCCGGCGATGGGCGCCACGATGCGTGACTGGTTGAAGCGCAGCTGCGCCAGCGCCAGGTTCGTTTCCGCCCCGGCCACCTGGGCCTCCAGGATGGCTAGCTCCGCCTCGGTGGCCGGCTCCTGCAACAGGGCCAGCGACGCCCGGGCCCGTTCGAGATTCGCCTCGGCCACGGCCACGCTACCCTCCGCGGACTGTACCTGCGCTTCCGCGGCGCTGATGGCGGCGTTGGCGGCCTGGATGTCGGCCGAGCGCGGGCCGGCCCGGAGGACGTCGAGGCGGGCCTCGCCGGCGACGACGCGCAGATCCGCCGCGTTGAGCGCCTGCCGCGCCTCTTCCTCCACCCAGCCCAGGATCTCGCCCTGAATGATGCGATCGTAGCGGTCTTGCCACTGCTTCTGGTCGAGCCTGGCGGTGGCCAGGTCGGCTTCGGCGGCGGCGATCTCGGCAGAGGTGGCGCCGGCCAAAAGCTGGGCTCGCTGGGCCTGGGCCTGCGAGACGGCGGCCTCGGCGGCGGCCAGGCTGCCCCCGGCCACCAGGAGGTTGGCTTCGGCGGCGGCAATATCCGCCTGGGCGGCGGCCAGCTGAGCGGCGCTGGGGGCCAGGGTGCGCCGCTGTTCCAGCGTCAGCCGCTGGACCTCCAGGGCGTCTTCGGCCTGTTGCACCGCCAGGGCCAGCTCGTCGCTGTCGAGGGTGGCCAGCACGTCGCCGGGCTGCACGACCTGGCCGCGCACGGCGTTGACCTGCTGCACGGTGCCGGCAAGCCCAAACGTCAGCGTCACCAGCGCCTCCGGCTCGATCGAACCGGTGGCGCTCACCGTCGCCGTGATCTTGCCCTGTTCGACCGTCTGCTCGCGCAGGATCTCCACGGTCGGCTCCTGGGCGGCCTGTCGTTGTTGCAGAAAGTAGTAGCCGGCCGCGCCGAGGACGACGATCGCCAGCAAGATGAGAATAGTCCGTCGCATGACACTCGTTCCAGTTGGTAGGATGCAGGCTGTTGGAGGCGTCGCCCCAGCCAGCCGAGAGATCGCCCGCCCCGGTCACGATCACCTCGCCTGGCCTGGGCCGGGCAGGCGCCGGTCCCGTCCCGCGGGGAGCAACCGTTCCCGACTTCGCTTGCGGGCAGCCGACCGGAGGCACGGCAAGAGGGAATTATAGAGCAACCAGTGAAATTGTTCACATATCGGCCCGCCCAGTCGCCCGCGACGGCGCCCCGCCTCATTGGACGCTCAGCCGGCGGACTGCATCTGCATGATCCCGGGCAATATGCTAGAATTGTGAAAGGCTGCACGAATCGTGGTCTCCGTTGCTGCCAGTTGGCCACGTCAGGCCGGGTGGGCGCGGGGCCAGCGTTCGCCAACGCCCAGCGCCTGTGGTCTTCGTCGCCAATCACCAGACCAGAAAGGGAGAAGGACCGTGACAGGGCAAATTCCGGACATCGTCATTGGCCGGCTGCCGCTCTATCTGCGGGCGCTCAGCCACCTGGCGGCCGAAGGCGGCAAGATCACGACATCATCCCATGAGTTGGGGGACCGCCTGGGCATCAGTTCCGCCCAGATCCGCAAGGATCTGTCGCACTTCGGCGAGTTCGGCAAGCAGGGGACCGGCTACCACATCCAGTATCTGATCGACCAGTTGCGCGCTATTCTCAATCTGAACGCCGAGTGGCCGGTGGCGCTGGTCGGCGCCGGTTTCCTCGGGCACGCGCTGGCCCACTATGGGGGGTTTCAGCACCGGGGTTTTCGTATCGCCTGGGTATTCGACAACGACCGGGAGAAGGTGGGGCAACAGATGGGGCCGCTCGGCGTGCAGCACGTCTCGGAAATGCAAGAGACGATCCGGCGGGCCGGCGCCCGTGTCGCCATCCTGGCGGTGCCGGCAACCGCCGCCCAGGAGATGACTGACCTGCTGGTCGAGGCCGGCATCACGGCCATCCTCACGTATGCCCCGATCAACCTGTCCGTTCCAGCGGGGGTCCACGTGCAATACAGCGACCCGGTCGTGCAGTTGCAGCGGATGACGTATTACCTGGCGGAGCAGCTGTCGCGTCCCTGACGCCGGGTGCGACGCGCCGGGGGAACCGGCCACCCATCCCATCAACCGACCGTAGGGGCGCAGCGGGCTGCGCCCTTTTCCGTTCCCGCGCGTGAATACGGGCGTGAACATGCGATGCCGGGCGCGTCGGGCGTTACAGGTCGGGGATGCTGCGCTGGAAGATGGGGAGCTCGGCCAGGGCCCTGCCGGCACCCAGCACGGTGCAGGCGATCGGGTTGTCCGCCACATAGGCGGGCACGCCCGTCTCCTGAGTCAACACGGTGTCGATCTCGCGCAACAGCGCCCCGCCCCCGGTGAGCGCCATGCCCCGATCGATGATGTCTGAGGCCAGCTCCGGCGGCGTCCGGGCCAGCACAGCCCGCACGACGCTGACAATGGCTGCCAGCGGCTCCTGCATCGCCTCGGCCACCTCCGAGGAGTTGACCGTGATGGTGCGGGGCAGGCCGGCCACCTGATCGCGGCCCTGGACGTTGATCTCCAGGAGCTCATCCAGCTCCTGGGCGGCGCCGATCTTGATCTTGATCTCCTCGGCGGTCGGTTCCCCGATGACCAGGTTGTACTTCTTGCGCACGTAGCTCAAGATCGCCTGGTCCAGGTGGATGCCGCCGACGCGCACCGATTCGGCGCAGACGATGCCGGTCATGGAGACGACGGCGGCTTCGGTTGAGCCACCGCCCAGGTCCACCACCATGTTGCCCGTGGGAGTGCCTACCGGCAGGCCGGCGCCGATGGCCGCCGCCAGCGGCTCGGGGATACGATAGACCTCGCGCGCGCCGGCGGCCAGGCCGGCCTCGCGCACGGCCCGGCGCTCCACGCTCGTCACCCCGTAGGGCACGCTGATCATCACCACTGGCCGCCGCAGGTGGAAGCGGCCGGCCACCTTGCCGATGAAGTAGCGGAGCATCGCCTCGGTGACGAAGTAGTCGGCGATCACCCCATCGCGCAGCGGCCGCATGACGACCGTGTTCTCCGGGGTACGACCGTACATCTCGCGGGCCGCCCGGCCCACCTCGACGATGGTCGTCTTGCGGTCGTCCTCGCGCAGGGCGACGACGGACGGCTCCTGTAGAACGACCCCCCGGCCCTGGCTGTGGATCAGGACGCTGACCGTGCCCAGATCGATGGCAATGTAGGGCGTCAGGATGGCCAAATTTACCCTTCTTCTTCTGGCCGGGTCGGGTAGCCGGACATGGTCTGCCCGCGCCGCTGGCGGCGGAGGCTGACGTCGATGCGGATGCGGGCGCGCATCAGGGCGGCCTGGATCTGGGCGTAGCGCACCGGGTCCTCCGGCACGCCCTCTTCCATGGCCTGCAGCGCCTCTTCGCGGGCCCGGCGAGCGCGCTCCACGTCGATCTCCTCGGCCTGCTCCGCCGAGTCCGCCAGCACGATCACGTGATCGGGCTGGATCTCAGCGAAGCCGCCTCCGACGGCGAAGAACTCCTCCTGATCGCCACGACGGACCATCACCTCGCCAAAGTCCAGCGTGGTGAGCATCGCCATGTGGTTGGGCAGGATTCCCATCCGGCCGTTGCCCCCCGGGAGGCTGACGAAGTCCACGTCGTCGCTGAAGACCAGTCGCTCCTGGGTTACGATGTCTACGTGCAAGGGCATGATTCTCTCCCTGTTGCCGGCACGGTCAACCGGCCGGCCGGCCGCCTCGGCCTTTCCTCATGAAACCCGCCGCGCCCGATCAGACGGCCTCGCGCATGCTCTCGGCCTTGGTCCTGGCCTGGTCGATGGTGCCGACCATGTAGAACGCCT
>JBFGLK010000086.1:0-9058 GCA_041576195.1 Promineifilaceae bacterium (SeqCode) | reverse complement strand
TCTAGGCGTCGACGTGGACGATCTCGCCCTGTTTTCCTTCGACGGCACCGTCTGGACCCCCATCCCCTACCAGATCGACGAGGTCAACATCACGGGGACGATCGTGCCCGAAGAGGACGGCATCCTCGACGCCAACGACCAGGTGGTCTTTATGGCCGGGGACGCGGACATGATGACACCGAGCAACGCCTGGTGGGCCTTCCCGAGCAGCACGGCGCTCTTTGACCGGTATGCGCTGCACATAATCGACCCAATCAACGCCGGCGAGCAGGGTTGGGTCTACGTCTATCGCGGCCAGAATCTGCCCGTCTCCGGCGCCAGTTACGTCGCGTGGGACGCGAACACGCAGACGGTCACCGGGGTGAATTACGCCAGTGGGCTGAGCCAGGGGCAGTTTGTTGGCCTGGCCAGCGTCTCCTTGAACGGCTCGGCCGATATCCTCGACCGGCAGAAGTTCTGGGTTGCCGGCACGCTGGCGAGCACCCCCTTCTCGTTCACAGAAGAGCTATCGGGCACGCCGGGCGGCACCGGCCTCACCAACACGATCGCCCTGGCCACGCTCGGGCCGGTGCGCGCCACGGCCGGCAATAGCGCCGTCGGCGCTGGCTTCGCCTTCTACGGGCAGCGGGCACATGTCTCGCTGGCCCTGGACCTGAGCGATGCCCTGGTCCAGTTGGAGACCGGCCTCTTTGGCGAGCGGCGCTTCGAAACAGTGCGCACGACGGTTGACTTCGTCAGCCCCACGCTGTCGGCGATGCAGCCAATGACCTACTACGATGCCAACACGGCGACGGGCGTGGCGGTGGACGGCCAGCCGGATGCCGTGGCGACGACGCCGATGCCGGCATGGTACCAGGTCAGCGGCGCTCACGGCAGCATCGTTTCACTGATCGACGTCGATCCGGGCAACGGCCTACTGAGCTGGATTCATCGCGACGACGGCGGCCCCGACCCGGATGACACCGGCGATGGCTTCCACTATGGTGAGGCCGGCTTCGTCATCCAGCGACCTGGCACCAACCACATCGGGGTGGTCAGCGCGGCGCAGATCTTTGTCTTCCTCGATCCGGCGCTGCCCAACGTGGGCGACTCGATCGCGCTCCAGGCGGCGTCCCCGCTGATGGTGACCGCCACGCCCGAGGGGCACCCGGGTCTGAATCGCCAGTTCCTCCCTGGCGTCTTCAAGTAGGTGCGCTAGTCGCCGGCCGGCGACGCGCCCAGGGCGCGGTCGTCGTCAGCCGGCTCTTTTAGCGTGATGCGCCGATAGGCCTCCGCGAAGGGGAAGCCGACTCGCTCGCCGAGCGATCGATTCCAACCCTTGATCCGCTCCTCAGGGTCCCAGTCGCCGAGCTGGCTGGCGTGCTGGCGCAGCGCCTCGATCTTCAGATCCATCGTCTCCGTGATATCCACGTAATAGTTCGGCTCGCCACTTGGCCCGGACACATAGACGTAGTTCACCTTGTGGCCGCGCAGGCCCTCCTCCAGTAGATCCGGGTACAGGAGGTTCATCTCACACGCGGGAAAGACGGCGTCGAGCGCCGCCGTGGCCGCCGCGCGATGGTCCGGATGGTTGATGCGCCCGTTGCCGGGAAAGAAGTGCGTCGGGTCGCCGCAGACGACGGCGTTCGGCCGATAGGTCCGGATCAGGCGCACCAGCTCCTTGCGCAGGGCCAACGAGGGCTCCAGAAGGCCATCGTGAAGGCCGAGGAAGAGGCAGCGGGCCACGCCCGCCACCCTGGCGGCGGCCTCTTGCTCCTGGCGGCGCAGACGGGCCAGCTCGTCCGGCGTCATGCCGTCCTCATGGCTGCCAACGTTGCCGTCGGTCAGCACCACGTAGGTGACATCGCTGCCGAAGCTGGCCCAGCGG
Organism: Promineifilaceae bacterium (SeqCode); assembly: GCA_041576195.1. Lineage (GTDB taxonomy): Bacteria > Chloroflexota > Anaerolineae > Promineifilales > Promineifilaceae > JAGVTM01. The sequence goes on along the minus strand of JBFGLK010000086.1, from coordinate 7,191 downwards.
GCGGCGGTGCCGGCAACGCCGAACTCGATGTCGTCCGGGTGGGCGTAGATGAACATCGCGCGACGCGGAACAAAGGGGTGGCTCATCGTATTTCTCCTGCTCGATTTGACGGTCTGGGCCCGGGCGCGCCGGCCCGGCCAGGTGGACGGCGCCGGGGTCCCTTCAGGCGGGCAGCACGGCGGGATGCGCCCGGCGCAACGGACTGACAAGGGGTGGTGATTCTGCTAGAATGACCGCGCTGTGCAGCGCCTGAATTGGCGCGCAGCACGGCCGTCCAGTAGCTAATTGTAATCACGCCAGCGTCCAAGGATCAAACATGAGCGAATGGTATCAGCAAGAGACGAGCGAGGTCGCCGCCAGCCTGGAGACAGACCCGCGCCAAGGGTTGAGCAGCGCCGAAGCGAAGCGCCGGCTGGAGAAGGTGGGACCGAACGAGCTCGTCGAGCGCGGCACCAAGGGCGTCCTCCAGATCTTCTGGGAGCAGATCACGGAAGTGCTCGTGCTGTTGCTGATCGCCTCCGCCGGCGTCTCCTTTGCCCTCGGCGAAATCCCCGACGCCATCGCCATCCTGGCCATCGTCGTGCTCAACGCCGTGCTCGGCGTGAGCCAGGAGTATCGGGCCGAGCAGGCCATCGCCGCCCTGAAGCAGCTGGCCGTGCCAAGTATCCGGGTGCGGCGGGACGGCACCGTCAAGGAGATCTCCGTGCGTCTGCTCGTGCCGGGCGACGTGGTCCTTCTGGAGACGGGCAACTTCGTGCCGGCAGACGGCCGACTCGTCGAGCTGGCCAACCTGCGCGTCGAAGAGGCGGCCCTGACCGGCGAGTCCGAGCCGGTCGATAAGACCACCGGCGTCCTGAGCCAGGCGGACCTGGCCGTGGGCGATCGCCTCAACATGGTCTTCATGGGTACGACGGTGGCCTATGGGCGGGGCGTGGCCGTCATCACAGAGACCGGCATGCAGACGGAGCTGGGCAACATCGCCGAGATGCTCCAGGCCGTCGAGCGCGAGCCCACGCCCCTCCAGCGACGCCTCGATCGGCTGGGCAAGACGCTGGCCATGGCCGCGCTGGCTATCATCGCCTTCGTCGTCATCTTCGGGGTGTTCCGCGGCGACTCGCCCCGCGTCCTGTTCCTGACCGCCATCAGCCTGGCGGTGGCCGCCGTCCCCGAGGGGCTGCCCGCCGTGGTGACGATCACCCTGGCGCTCGGCTCCCAGCGCATGCTTAAGCGTAACGCCCTCATCCGCAAGCTGCCGGCAGTGGAGACGCTGGGCTCGGTCACCGTCATTTGCTCCGACAAGACCGGGACCCTGACCGAGAACCGCATGACGGTCACCGTGCTCGACGTGGCCAACGAGCGCCTCAGCATCGAGACGGCGGTCAATCAGAGCTCGGCCATCGTCGACGCCGAGCTCAAGCTGGACGCGGCGCCCCCGCGCCGCTCGCTGGGCCTGATGCTGAAGGCGATGGCCCTCTGCAATGACGCCGTGCTCACGGGCGACGCCGACGGCGGGGAGCAGCGAACGATAGGCGACCCGACGGAGGGCGCCCTGGTGGTGGCCGCGGCCCAGGTCGGTCTGGACAAATCGCGCCTGGAGAGCGACTGGCCGCGCGTTGCCGAGGTGCCGTTCACGTCCGAACGCAAGCGCATGACCACGATTCACCGGGCCAATCAGTCGATCAGCCACGACGAGCCGCCCTGGGGCGTCGCCCCCTACGTTGCCTTTTCCAAGGGCGCGGTCGACAGCCTGCTGGAGATCACGACGCACGTGTGGAATGGGACACGGGGCGTGCCGCTAGACGAGGACGACATGCGGCAGCGCATTCTGGATGCCAACACGCAGAAGGCGCAGAGCGGTCAGCGTGTGCTGGGCGTGGCGTTTCGGCCCGTCGCAGAGCTGCCGGCAGATCACGACGGCCTGGCCGCGCTCGAGAGCGACATGATCTTCGTCGGCGTCATCGGCATGCTCGACCCGCCGCGGCCAGAAGTGAAAGACGCCGTGCGCAAAGCCCGCCAGGCGGGCATCCGCCCGGTCATGATCACCGGCGACCACCCGCTCACCGCCCGACACATCGCCCGCGAGCTGGGCATCAGCGACGGGGAAGACTACCTGACCGGCCTGGATCTAAACCGGCTCTCCCTGGCCGAGCTCAAAGAACGCGCCGCGGAGATTGACGTCTATGCGCGCGTCTCGCCGGAGCACAAGCTGAACATCGTGGAGGCGCTGCAAGACCGGGGGCAGATCGCCGCCATGACCGGCGACGGGGTCAACGACGCCCCGGCCCTGAAGAAGGCGGATATCGGCGTGGCCATGGGCATCACGGGCACGGACGTGTCGAAAGAGGCGGCCGACATGGTCTTGCTCGATGACAACTTCGCGACCATCGTCGCCGCCATCGAAGAGGGGCGCACCATCTTCGACAACATCCGCAAGTTCATCAAGTTCATCCTCTCCAGCAACGTGGGCGAGCTGCTCGTCATGTTTATCGGCCCCTTTCTCGGGATGCCGTTGCCGCTGGTGCCGCTGCAGATTCTGTGGATCAACCTGGTGACGGACGGCCTCCCCGGCCTGGCGCTGGCCGTGGAGCCGGCCGAGCGCGGCCTGATGACCCGCGCCCCGTTTAGCCCGAAGGAGAGCATTTTCAGCCGTGGTCTGGGGCGACAGGTGTTGTGGATTGGCTCGCTGGTTGGCCTGTCTTCGTTGGGGGCGGGCTACGTCTTCTGGGCGCGCGGCGACGAGACGGACGTGTGGCGCACCGTGATCTTCACCACGTTGACGCTGGCCCAGCTGGGCAACGCGCTGGCCACGCGCTCAAATGTCGATAGCTTCTTTTCGATCTGGCGCACCAACCTGTTGGCGATTGGCTCCGTCGTCTTGACCTTCGGCCTGCAGCTTCTGGTCATCTACGTCCCGTTCCTTCAGCGCACCTTCGAGACGACGGCGCTGGACAGCGAGCACCTGCTCGTGGCCCTCGGGGCCAGCACGATCGTCTTCATCGCCATTGAGCTGAACAAGTGGCGCCGCCGGGCGGCGGGCGTCGGGAGCGCCTAGGTAGCGTCTTCCTCGACCAGCACCGGTCGAGCCAGCGACCAGTCGAAATCGTCCAGACCGTCCCGGCCGAGCGCCAACAGCGCCTCGTGCACGGCATCGACATCCTGACGCAGGCGGGCCACGTCTACGCCGCGGCACCGATCGGGGAGGGGGGCGAGCCATTGGCGCACGCGCAGCAGCATCTTGACGGCGCCGTTGTAGTTGTGCCGCTGGATCTGCAGGTAGGCGACGGCGATCTGCAGGATCGCCCGGTAGAGGTCCCGGCCCGGACCGGCGTCATCCATCCAGGCGTGCTCCAGCTCCTCGTGGGCCTCGTAATACTCCCCGGCGTTGGCCAGACGAATGCCGGCAAGCGCGCGCGGATCCAGCGGCGCCTCACAAGCACGCCGCATCGCCTCGTCGTCGTGGGCGCGGGCGTGCTGCGCGATCAGGTCCGGGAGCGCGGCCACGAAGCGCGAGCGGGCCACCACCGCGTCGGCGCCCGCGTCGCGCGCCGCCCGGCTGGCGGCCACGTCGACATGTGAGCCGAAGCAGAGGACGGGGAGGCGGCGAGTGGCCGGCGACGATTTCAGGCCGGCGATCCAGCGCCCCCACGGGATCGCGTCGTTGGTCAGATCGAAGAGCAGCAGCGCCGGCTGCCACCGGGTCAGTCGCTCCATTAGGCGCCCATCCGGGCCGTGGAGGAATTCGCCCGGCCGATGGGCCGGCGCGTCTGGCTCGGGCGGCCCCAGCTGCATCGGGTCCGCGATCCAGCGCACCCGGTAACCCAGGCGCGCGGCGACCGACTCGATTCGCACGGTGAACATGAGGTCGGCTACGAAGCCGACGATCAGGGGCGGGCCTTTTTCGCTCATAATGAAAACGCCCCGCGGGTGCGCTGCCAGGCGGGGCGGTAAGAAGACGTCAGATGGCTTGTGACCGGTCTTGCCGGCCTGACCAGGCCCATCCGGGGGAAAGGGCGTGCATCAGTCGCGGCTGCCGACGGAGAACCGGAGCACGAAGTAGAGGAGGGTCAGGATCGACTGCACGGCAGCGGCGACGTAGGTCAGGGCCGCGGCGTCCAATACCTTGTTGACCCCCTCCATCTCGCGGGACTCGAGGATGCCCTGACGCACCAGGATCTGCTTGGCCCGCTTGCTGGCATCAAACTCCACCGGCAGGGTAACCAGCGTGAATACGGTGGCCGCGCCGTAGAGGATGATGCCCAGCCAGGCAAGGGCCGATAGCTGCAGGGCGAATCCGCCGACCAGGAGCCAGGGGCCGAGGCTGCTGCCGAACTGGGCGGCCGGCACGATGGCGCTGCGCAACGCCAGCGGCTGATAGTTCTGAGCGTGCTGCAGGGCATGGCCGGCCTCGTGAGCGGCGATGCCGGCAGCCGCGACGCTCGGGCTGGCGTACGTGGCCTCGCTCAGGCGCAAGGTCCGGCTGCGGGGATCATAATGATCGGTCAGGAAACCGCGCGCCGGCTCCACTTTGACGTCGGAGAGGCCATAGGCGCTCAGCAGCGTGCGGGCAACCTGACCGCCGGTCACCCCGCGGAGCGTGCCCACGCGGCTATATTTCTTGAAGTTTCCCTGTACCCGCGACTGGGCCCAGAGGCCGATGAGAAAGGCGGGCAACACGAAAAGCAGATATAGCGGGTCGAAAAACATCGTCTTCTCCTCGCGCGGCCAGAAAGCAATCCGGGCCGCCTACCCTGAATTCTCGCAGGCGGCAAAACCGGTGTCAAGCCGGCGCCGGCCATTCTAACGCGTTTCTTGTGCTTTGGCGTAGCCGCCACAAACGGTACAATGGAAGGGTCTCCGGGCGGGTCTCTCCTCCCGGAGTTCGTTGTGACCGGACTTTTCGCCTGGAGAACCACGTATGAGCGCGCGACTGCCTGCCCGAAAGGACGTCGCCCAGGAGCACACCTGGGCCGTCGAGACCATCTTTCCTTCCCCTGACGCCTGGGAGGAGGCCGTCGACGCCACGGCCGCCCGGCTCCCGGAGCTGGCGGCCCTGCAAGGGCGTCTGGCCGATGGTCCCGGCGTGCTTGCCGACTTCCGTGCCCTGGCGGAGGACCTGTTCGCCGCCGCGTTTCGGATCTACGTCTATGCCAGCATGGGGGTGAGCGTCGACTCCGCCGACCAGGCGGCCACCGCGCGCCTGGACCGCGCGCGCGGGCTCATTGGGCAGGTCATGGCCACGGCGGCCTTTGGCGAGCCAGAACTGCTGGCGATCGGCTTCGACACGCTGCGACGCTGGGTCGCCGAGGAGCCGCGCCTGGCCGACTACGGCCACTATCTCGATCGACTGGAACAGCGGGCGCCCCACGTGCGCTCGGGCGAGGTGGAGGCCCTCCTGGGTCAGATGATGGACTTCGCCGGCACGGCGACATCGGTCCACGGCACGCTGGTGAATACCGACCTGCCGTTCGCCGCGGCCGAGGGGAGCGACGGCCAGGAGCGCGAGGTGGCGCAGAGCACAATCAATAGCCTCGTCACGGACGAAGACCGCGAGGTGCGCCGTACGGCCTGGCAGAGTTACGCCGACGCCCACCTGGCTTTCAAGAACACCATGGCCGCCTGCCTGAGCGCCGGCGTCAAGCGCGATGTCTTTTTCGCCCGCGCCCATCGCTACCAGTCGAGCCTGGAGGCCTCTCTGTCCGCCTATCACGTGCCCACCGAGGTGTTCCACAACACGGTCGACGCCTTCAAGGCCCACCTGGGCACATGGCACCGCTATTGGCGGGTGCGCCGCGAGGCGCTTGGCCTGGCGACGCTGCATGAGTGGGACATCAAGGCGCCGCTCACCCGGCGCAAGCCGGCGGTCTCCTACGGCCAGGCGATCGACTGGATCGCTGCCGGCATGGCGCCGCTGGGTGAGGAGTACGTCGAAATCCTGCGCCGTGGCGCCCTGGAAGAGCGCTGGGTGGACATCTACCCCAACCAGGGCAAGCGCATGGGCGCCTTTTCCACCGGCGCCCCGGGCACGCACCCGTTCATCTTCATGAGCTACACGGATGACCTGTTTAGCCTGAGCACTCTGGCCCACGAGCTAGGCCACTCCATGCACTCCTACTTCTCCAAGGCGACGCAGCCGCTTATCTATCAACGCTACTCGCTCTTCGAGGCCGAGGTGGCGTCCAACTTCAATCAGGCGCTGACACGGGCTCATCTGCTCGAGCACTCGGATGACGTCGAGTTCCGCATCGCCTTGATCGAAGAGGCGATGTCCAACTTCCACCGCTACTTCTTCATCATGCCGACGCTGGCCCGTTTCGAGCTGGAGATTCACGAGCGCGCCGAGAGGGGTCGACCCTTCTCCGCCGACGACCTGATCGCGCTCATGGCCGATCTCTTCGCCGAAGGCTATGGGTCGGAGCTGCAGATGGACCGCGAGCGAACGGGCATCACCTGGGCTCAATTCGCTACCCACCTCTACAGCAACTTCTACGTCTACCAGTACACCACCGGGATTTCGGCCGCCCACGCGCTGGCCGACGCCATTCTGGCCGGCGAACCCGGAGCGGCCGACAACTATCTGGCCTTCCTGCGGTCCGGAGGTTCGCGCTTCCCGCTGGACTCGCTACGGTTGGCCGGCGTGGACATGCTCTCCCCGGAACCGGTTGAGAAGACGTTTGCCGTCCTGGCGCGTTACGTCGACACGCTGGCCGAGCTGCTCGGGCAGCGCCAGCCGATCGCCGGTTGAGGGAGCGTATGAGTCGCGTCATCAATCTCAACAACCCGACCAAATTGCGCAATCAGAACCGGCGCACCATCGGCGAGATCCTGCGCCGACTGATGTCCAAGCCCGCCCTCGACGCCGAGGCGCGGGATATGGCCGCCCAGATCGTGCTCTGCCTGCGCGAGATCAACGCCGCCAACGAGACGACGATCTCCGCCTGGGAAAAGCGCGGCTATTGGATGAAGGCGGAGCGCTTCCTGCGTGACTGGGAGTGGTGCAAGGAGATGGCCTACAATCTCGACGATGTTATTCGTCACGAGGCCTGGGACCTGCTGCCGGCACTGCTGCTCGAGCTCGGCCCACACTTCAGCGACATCGCCATCAAGACGATGACGCGCGATCCAGACACCTGGAAGGCAGCGCACCGCGCGCTGCTCAAGGAGCCCCCGCTCCCCTCGCCCTGGTAGGCGGGG
>JBFGLK010000085.1:0-9108 GCA_041576195.1 Promineifilaceae bacterium (SeqCode) | reverse complement strand
TGTCGGCCAGCAGCGGCAGGAACGTTCGGGCGGTGATGAAGTGCGCGGTCAGACTGGCATCAAGCAGGCGCTGCCACAAGTCCAACGGCACAGTCGTCAGCGGCGAGCCCTGCCACCACCTTCCCAGCGAGGCGACCACATGATGCAGCGGGCCGACTTCGTCCACCAGCAGGTCACAGATCGCTGCGGCCCCACCCGGTGTGCCAATGTCGCCGTGGAGCACGACGAGCTGCTCAGCCAGGCCGCCGAGCCGGAATTGCAGCGCATCCAGCTTCTCAGGCGACCGGGAGGGCACGACGACGATCGCCCCGGCGTGAAGGAACTGGCGCGTGATGCCTTCGCCCACTTCGCCGGCACCGCCGGCCACGAGCACCACATCATCCTGCAACGATCGGTCCACACGCGCTCCTTTCGCTTACCCGGCCGGGGAAGTCACGCGAGAGCCAGGGGCCCCGGCGACGGTGGCCAGGCGCCCCTATTCTAGCATGAAAAAGCGCCGGGGAATCTCCCCTGCAGTCCGAGCAGGCGGATCATGTGTATGGTACACTGCCGGGTAATCTCCCCGGCAGTCACCAGCCTGGAAGGAGCGGCGTCCATGTCCCGTGTCGTCCATTTCGAGATCCACGCTGAACAGCCAGAACGCGCCATCGCCTTCTACGAAGGGGTGTTCGGCTGGCGGTTCGACCGCTGGCCGGGTGGCGAAGCCTATTGGGTCATCACCACCGGTCCGGACCACGAGCCGGGTATCAACGGCGGCCTGGTGACCCGGCGCGGCCTCATCGACGGCCAGGCGGTCATCGCCTATGTCTGCACCATCCAGGTGGCCGACACCTATGCCGCCGAAGCGGCCGTTCTGGCCCAGGGCGGCGCGATCGCCCTCCCCCGGATGCCCGTGCCCGGCGTCGGCTGGCTGTTCTATGCCAAAGATCCCGAAGGGAACATCTTCGGCGTGATGCAGCCCGATGAGCGCGCTGCCTGACGGGCTGGACCTGGCGGTCCTCGGCCTGCGACCGGAATCGGCGCCGATCGTCTCCGTGTTGCGCCGGCGCCCGACGCACGCCGTCTACCGCGTGACCGGGCCGGAAGGCTCGCGCATCCTGAAGTGGTTTGCCGGGGCCGGCCCCTTCGTCGAGCTCACCGCTTACGACGTCCTGGCCCACCTGGGCGTGCCCACCCTCCCCGTCTACGGCCGGAGCCAGAATGCGATTCTGGTCGAGGACCTTGATGCCAGCCCGCATTGGCGACAGGCCGTCGAGGCGGACCACGACGACCCCGCCTGTGGTCGCGCCGTGGCCGGCTGGTATCGGTGCCTCCACGCCGCCGGCGCCGGGTTCCTGGCCGGCCGCGACCGGGTACAGTGGCCCTTCGTGCCATGGCTTGATCTCGTCCACGCCGACAGCCTGGGCCAAGCGGCAACCGCGCTTGGCCTGGCGGATGTGCCGGACCTGTGGCAGGCCATCGCTGTCCTCGATCGCCTGCTGGCCATCTACCGGCGACAACCGCAGACGCTCAACTACCAGGACTTCGCCCTGGAGAATCTGGCGCTCTCCCGGACGGCGTCGGACACGCGCGCCATCGTCTACGATTACGACTGGTTCACCATCGGCACGTCCGCCAGCGACTGGCGCAACGTCATGTCCGGCCTGTCCGGGCCGGCCGCCGCGGCCTTTGCCGCCGCCTATGGCCCCTTGGATCCCGCGGAAGCGCGCCTGGATCGGCCGCTGGCGCTGTTGCACGGCCTGGTCATCGCTGCCGACCGGCCCCGGCTGCCGGCATGGGCCCGCCCCCTCCTCGCCGCCGTGCGCGACGGCTCGCTGGCCCAGGACATCCGCGACGCGCTGGACACCCGCTGACCGACCCCATGCCACGCCTCATCCTTCTCAACAAGCCCTTCCGCGTGCTCTGCAAATTCACCGATCGCGAAGGGCGGCCGACGCTGGCCGACTACGTGCCGATTCCGGACATCTACCCGGCCGGGAGGCTGGACTTCGACAGCGAAGGGCTGGTGCTGCTCACCGACTGGGGTCGGCTCCAGCACCACATCGCCAGCCCGCGCCACAAGCTGGCCAAGACCTACTGGGTCCAGGTCGAGCGCTTCCCAGACGAGGCGGCGCTCCGGGCGCTGGCTCGCGGGCCCGTCTTGAAGGACGGACCGACCCGGCCCGTCCACGTCGCACGCCTCCCGCCGCCCCCCGTCTGGCCGCGCCGGCCGCCGATCCGGGTCCGGGCGTCGGTGCCCGACTGCTGGCTGGCGCTGACGCTGACGGAAGGGCGCAATCGCCAGGTGCGGCGCATGACGGCGGCCGTCGGCCATCCCACGTTGCGCCTGATCCGGGTCGCCGTCGGCCCCTGGTCCCTGGGCGACCTGGGTCCGGGCCAGTGGCGGGAAGCTCGCCTGCCGGCACGCTGGTCCGACGTGCTCGCCCTGCTGGGCGGCTGACGGCCCGCCAGGCGCACGGCCCCGCCCTTACCCGGCCAGCCCGGCGGCGAACGCGTGAATCGCCCGCGCCCCCTCCGCCCACGTCGGAAACGTCTCATAGCGCGCCCGCGCCGCCAGGCTAAGTGGCAGCAGGCGGGCTCGATCAACCACATAGGGTCGCAACGCCGCCGCCAACGCCGCCGGATCCTCTGCCGGCACCAGATGGCCCTCGCGCCCCGGCCGGATGATCTCGCCGGCCGCCCCGGACGTCGAGGCCACGACCGGGAGCCCCGCCCCAAGCGCCTCCACGTAGACGATCCCGAAGGCCTCGATCTGCGAGACCATGACGAATAGATCGCCCCGTGCCAGAATGGGCCCGAGCGCCTCATTCGGCAGCGACCCGAGCAACTCGACCCGCTCCCCCAGGCCAGTCGCGGCGATCTGGCGCTGGACACGCGCCACGTAGGCCGGATCGTGCTCGAGGCTCCCAACCACGGTGAGGTAGACGTCGGATGCCGGCAGAAGCGCCAGGGCCGCCAGCAACGTGTGCAGGCCCTTGCGCGGCACCAGGTTCCCCACGTGGACCACGCGCAGAGGGCCCGATTGGGCCACGCGCTCCCGGATGGCGACCGGCGAGACCGGCGGCGACAAATGGTCCCGGCCGGGGATGACGACGATCCCGGGCGCTGCGCGCCCGACGAGCGCCTCGACCCGCCGGCGCGTGTCCTGGCTGTTGCAGATTACGCCGTCCACGCCAGCCAGGTAGCGGCTCTCCAGCCAGCGCACGAAGACGTTTCGCCAGGACGAGCGCCACTCGCTAGCCCGCACCAGGTGCACCAGGGCCAGCACGGGGTAGGTCACCCGCCGGCGGAGCCGTCGATTCAGCCAGACCAGCGAGGGGTGGCACAGCTCGTCCTGGATCAGGGCATCCAGCGGCAGTGCCGCGAGCCGGCGGAGCAACCCCGCATCCAGGTTATCGGCCAGGGGTCGCCAGCCGCGCCGGCGTGGCAAGGAGACCACGGTGACCTGGTCGCCCAGCGCCCGCCAACGATCCACCATCAGCCGATCATACAGATAGCCGCCCGTCAGCGTGTCCAGCGAGCCGTAGATGAGGAGGCCGAGGTGCATGGGGGAAGGTTGGATGGTTGGAGAGCTGGTTGGTTAGTTGGTCGGTTGGCTGGTTAGTTCGGGCACTTCACCAGCAAACTAACAATCCATCAAACCATCAAACTACCCCACTTCCACCCGAAATGCCGCCCAGGCGATCTCGTTCTCCCAGAGCACGACCTTCAGGGCGTGAAGGTTCGGCGCCTGGATGCGCGCCGCCAGCTCTTGGGCCAGGATGCGGCTGAAGTGCTCGATGCTGGGGTTGATCGCCCGGCCGCCGGGATTGAACGGGGGCAGCTCGTTCAGAACCCGATCGCGATAGCCGGCCACCACTACGTCCAGATGGTTCTCGATGTCGACGATGTCGACCAGGTAGCCGTGACGATCCAACTCCGCGCCCTCGAGCCGCAACTCGATGGCATAGTGGTGGGCGTGCAGGGTGTTCTCCGGCCCCCAATCGCCGCCGATAAGGAAGTGGCTGGCGATGAAATCTCGTTTGACGGCGACGGTGTACATGAGGTCATCCTTGGTGGATTGGGCAGTCATTCCGGATAGGTCAGCAGAACCTGGAGGGCCTCGCCCGGGCGCTTGTCGAGGAGCGCGTAGGCGTCGGCGACCTCCGCCAACGGAAAACGGTGCGTGATCAGTGCCGGCACATCCATCTCGGTCAGCAGGCTCATAGCCAGGCGCAACCGGCGGGCCTTTGTCCAGCGCGCCTGCCAGCGAGGGGCCAGACGGCTCACCTGGCTGCTGATTACCGTCATATGGCCCCTGTGGAAGTCGCCGCCCAGATCCAACGTGACCCGCTTGTTCCCATACCAGGAGCCGATGACCAGCCGACCGCCAAAGCCGGTGGCGGCGATGGCCGCGTTGAGCGCATCCGGGTGCCCGGACAACTCGAATGTCAGGTCGGCCCGGTCGGGGCCCAGGACGGTGAGCAGACCGGCTGGGTCATCTGGGTCGACGCTCGCGGCCGCGCCCAACCCGCGGGAATGGCGGCGCCGGCGCGCGTAGCGGTCGACGGTGATCAGGCGCAGGGCGGGCACGCGGACCAGCAGGGCTGTCAGGAGCAGCCCGACGACGCCCTGGCCGAAGATGGCTACGACCTCCCCGGTGATGGGGGCGCCGTCCATCGCCAGGCTGACGGCCGTTTCCATCGATGGCAGCAGGGCGGCCGTTTCCGGCTGGACGTCGGGTGGCAGCGGGACGAGCGCGCCCAGCGGCGCCACGACGCGCGACTGGTGGGGCGCGAAGACGAAGACGCGCCGGTTCAGCCAGTCGGGGGGCACATCAGGCCCGAGCGCGGCGACCTGCGCCACATTAGCGTAGCCGTAAACCAGCGGATAGCGAGCGGGCTCCGCCATGCCGGCAATCGTGGCGTCGAGCGGCTGGTCTGGCGGCAGCTCCCCCCGGTAGGCCAGCAGCTCGGTGCCGGCACTGATCGCCGAGACCAGCGCCCGCACCATCACCTCGCCGGGCCCGGGCGCCGGGAGGTCGAGCGAACGCGGCTCGACCACGCCGGGGGCGACGAAGGTGACGGCCGTCGCTCTCACGGCCCGATCACCCGCAGCGGCAGGATGACCGGGCTGCCCCCGGCCTGGAGCGGCTCGTCAGGGCCGTCGGGGAAGTCAAATCGGTTGGCCGTGCCGGCATCCGCGTGCAGGGTCAGGTAGAGGCGCGGCGTGGTCGCCTCGGCTTCGACGGGCACGGCCACGTCCCAGTGCATGCCGGCACCCAGTCGCACCCGACCGATAACCGCGCCAGGCTCCCCCTCTTCGTCGGACCACGCCACCAGCCACATGTCCACGTCGGCCACCAGGAGCGCCGCCGTGACCGTGTCGGTAACCGCTTGATCGGCGGCGATCAGGACCGGGCCCTGGTCGGTGCGAAACGAAAAGCCTGGGATGCGCCGGTCAGGCCCAAGGATCGGCTGGTCGGCTCCCGGCACCTCGAACACGCCGATCTCGCCTTCATCGGCGTGCAACCGCACGTGCAGTAGCGGCGTCACATTGCCGGTGATCGCCACGGGCAGGCGCTCGTTGAGCCCGTCGGCCAGGGCGCTGAAGCCGACGATATTGCCCGGCTGGCCGTCGGCGTCCAGAAAGACGACCAGCCAGCCCGGGCCATCGCTAAGCACGCGCTCGGCTACCACCTCCCCGTTGACGACCGGCTGGTCCAACAGCACCAGGTCCGGCGCGTAGGTGGCCCGGATCCGCGTGACCACCGGGTTGCCGGCGGCGAGGACGGCGGGTTCGTCAGGCGAGAAGACGCGCAACGCCCCGGCATCCCGCAGCATTGCCAGCCACAGCGTCGGCGTGCCTTCGCGCCAGTTGATGCGCACGGCGACGTCCTGGCTCGTCCCGGCCGGCAGCGGGGCAAATCCCAGGAGCCGATCGGGCGCCCCGTCGGCATCGGCGTAGACGGCCAGCCAGGCCGGTTGCGGGGCCACGATCTCCCCTACCCGCACCAGGCCGTCTTCGGCCACGAACTGGTCCGCCGCCAGGAGGGACGGCTGCGGCACCTGGACGTCGACGGTAAAGGCGTAGGCTACCGGCTCGTCGTTCAGCAGCAACGGCTCGTCGATGCCGGGCCACTCGAACGCCCCGGCGACGCCGGCATCCCGGTGCAGCACGGCCACGAGCGTCTCCGTGGCGGCGTAGGGATCGATGGTCAGCCCGATCCTCTCGCTGGCGCCTGCCGGCAGCCGTTGCGCCGCCAGGACCGGTCCGTCGACGCCCCCGGCGTGCACAGCCAGCCAGCCGCCCTCTGGGGCCACGGCGCGGGCAACGAGCAACCGGCCGTCAGCGGCCAACGTCTGCGCCTCGACGGCCAATGCCGGCGGCGGGGGCAATGTCGCCGTCGGGGTCGGCGGAGGCGTGGGCGTCGCCTCCGGGGTCGGCGTGGGAAACGGGGGGGAGGTGCGCGTGGCGATCACCGGCGAGGGGGGTGGCGGCGTCGGCGGGGGCGGCTCCTGCCGGCAGGCCACGAGTGCGAACAGGACGATCAGTGCCGGCAGCAGCGCGGATCGCGATCGGATATGACGTGGATGCATAGCGGCCCGATTGTAAGCGCTCGCCTGGCGACGTGCCATCGTCGCCAGGCTTGGGCCCACCCCTACGGCGACGGCCGCGTGCTGAACTGCCAGCGGTGCGTCTGCCCGTCCACCTCCACGGTCACCTGGAAGGTCCGACCGACTTCCAGGGGCCGTCTGGGGATGATAACGATGGCGTCCCGCTCGTCCAGGATGACGCGGCCCGTCTCCTGGGCGTACGGGTCGGGGTTGACGTAGGTGCGCTCGTCGAAGCGACAGGACTCCAGGGTGACGGCGCCGACAGAGACCGTGTGCCCGGTCACGCGCGGCGAGCCGTCGCCATCCCCCAGCTGGAGGATGATGGGGGGGCCTGTCGGGCGCGTGTAGCCCGCACAGCTGGTCAGCGGGTCGGGCCACTCGTAGAGGCTGTGCCGGATCACCCACGTCTCCGCGCCGTCGCCGGGGAAGCGCAACGGATAGTCGGCGTCGCTCGCCCCGTCGCCCAGCGCCGAGCGCACGTCCAGGACGGCGGCCATATGGAAGTTGCCGACGGCCTCGTTGTGCCGGCCATAGCCGACCGCGGTCAGCGCCGGATCGAGCATCGGCACCAGGTGGAAGGGGGCTGACGCCCAGAAGTTAATGCTCCAGACATAGTCCGCCTCGAGCTGCGAGGTGGCGAAGATGTTGCCATTACGGGCGGCCTGGTGGCCCTCGGGGCTATAGAGCGGGTTCTGAGCGTTCTCGCTATGGGCGATGGGCGCGTCATTGACGACCATGTAGCGGCTGTGGCGGCGGCTGCCCAGCGTCAGGGTGGCATCTTCCACCAAGAGGGGCGCCTCGCCAATGGCCCGGAACTGGTTCAGATAGCCAAGCCAGTTGGCGACGGTGTCCGGCTCCGCGGCGAGCGGTATGGCGGCCACGTCAGCCAGATTGGCCGGGGGCGCTGGCTCGGGCGGCGTCGTCAAGAGCGCCTCCGACTGGACTGCCAGCGAGGCAAGGTAGGCGTCGGTCGGTGGCAGCGCTGCGAGGCGCGACGTGGGCGGGGCGAGGCTGCCGTCATCCCGCCGCACGCAAAAGTCGATCCCGGTCGCCACCAGGCGAACCCCGGGCCCGATCTCCACCGCCAGGGGATTGGCCGAAGTGACGGTCAGCCCGGGACCCGGCTCGGCGGTGACTCGCCAGTCCCCCTGGGCCACGCCCACCAGGCCATAGGTGCCATCGCTCCCGGAGAACAGGGTGGCGACCACATCGCCGCTCTCAAAGCGGATCGGCACGCCCGGCGCCGGGATGGCCGTGTCGAAACCGGATGGGCCGCACCGGCCGTCCCCGTCCGGATCCTCGTAGATCGTCCCCCGGATGCTCCCCAACGGGGTTGCCTCGCCGACGCCGGCAAAGAGATGCATGGTGGCATAGAGAACGAGGATCCCCCCCACCACAAGCGCGCGCTGTTTCATCGTCATCCCTCCCAAATGGCCATAGCCCCAAGGCGACAGGCTACGCCCCGCTACCCAGGCCGCGACTGGCATGCCGGCACACGGCAGTGTGCTCCATCATAGCCGGAAGCGGCGCGCTGTCCACTTCTTGTGCCTACCAGTCGCGAGACGTGGCCGGCATGCTATCGGGTGGCGTAGAGGCTGACGATGTTAGAGCTAGTCAGGACGGGGCCGTGTTCGATCACGATGCGACGATAGCCGTGCTTCTTGAGGAGCGCCTCGACAGTCTCGACGCGACTGTCTACGTCGTGAACCTCGATGACGATCTGCCGGATCTTGGACCAATCCTGGTCTTCAATGCCCAGGAGAACGTCCAGCTCGCTCTTCTCCACATCGATCTTGAGCAGGTCGATTTGGCAGATGTTGTGCTCGCGCAGAATCTTGGAAAGCGGTTCGACGGGGCAATCAACGCGTTCCTCTCGGAGGAACCGAAAGAGCTGCCGGATGACAAGGCGGCGAAGGGCGACGGGTAGTAGCGCGAGCCAGCGGATCATGGCTGGCAATTGGCGGGGATTATGCAGCATCGCCGCGCCTAGCTCGTCCTTCCAACCGTCGGGGAAGGCTGTGGAGATGACTGGGGCACTGGGGAAATAGGCGAACGATAGCCGGCGGCTTATATTGGACAGCCCGATAGGGAAAAGATGCACGTTAGTCAATTCGTGACGCTGCACATTCTGGCGCAAGGTGTCGAAAATCGCGGGTATGGGTTCGAAAGCGTAGATCTCCAGACCGCGGCCGTAGCGGTCCGCGACCCACAGGGTGAACAGGCCTATGTTGGCGCCAACGTCAAACACGATGTCATTCGCCGCCAGCGTGATACCATGCTCGAGGTACTCCTGAACCTCGTCATACATCATCGGCACTTCCCGCTTCTGTAAACAGAAGACCTCTTTCCCGTTCGGTAGATGGGTTACAGCCATGACCTGCTTTGCTTCACGTACCAGGCCTCATGCGTCGTTGGCGCCGGCCGAACGGGTCGCCGCGTCATGTCGCCCGAAAGCGCCAGCGCTGAGCTGACCACGATGCCACGCCTGTGGCCAGGCACCCGCGGTCGGGCC
>JBFGLK010000084.1:0-9113 GCA_041576195.1 Promineifilaceae bacterium (SeqCode) | reverse complement strand
TATTGAGCCAGGACGGGGGCGGCGCCGCCGCGCCGGCCATCGACGCCGGCCCGGCCGCGGTCGGCCTGGCCCTCTTTCGCAACTACATCGTGCCGTTTGAGATTACGGCCGTGCTCTTGCTGGTGGCCCTGATCGGCGTGGCCATCTGGCAGACGCGGCGCCGGTGAGGATGCCATGCCCCAGGTGACCCTAGGATGGTACATTGGCCTGAGCGCCGCCCTGTTCGCCATCGGCGCGGCGGGCGTGCTCCTGCGCCGCAACGCCATCATCATTTTCATGTCGATCGAGCTGATGCTTAACGCGGCCAATCTGGCTTTCGTGGCGTTCGCCCGGCACCTGGGTGATATCAACGGCCAGGTCTTCGTCTTCTTCGTCATGACAGTGGCCGCCGCCGAGGTGGCCGTCGGCCTGGCCCTGATTGTCGCCATCTTCCGCTCGAAGCAGAGCATCAATATTGATGAGATCAATCTGTTGAAGGGGTAGGCAATAGGCTGTTGGTTTGTCTGCTTGCTCGTATGTTGGTTGGATGCCAGATGGCTGGCAAGCCACAGGCAAACGAACCAACCAACCAGCTAGCCAACTAACCAACTAGCCAACTAACCAACTAGCCAACCGCTTAACTGGACCCACTATGAACGCATTCGGCCTGGCCCCACTGATCATCATCCTGCCCTTCGTCGGCTTCTTGTTCAACGCCCTGGTGGGGCGGCGCCTGGTGGAGGCGGACGCGCGCGTGGGCGAGACGTGGAGCGGCTGGATCGCCAGCCTGATGACTTTGAGCGCCTTCGCCATTGCCGTGGCCTTGCTCTTCAGCCTGCGCGCCCACGACTACGAGGCGGTGGTCGTGCCGATGCTCGACTGGATCCGGGTGCCGGCAGCCGGCTTTCACGTGCCCTGGGCCGTCCAGGTCGACACGCTCTCGGTGACCATGATGCTGGTCGTCGCCGGCGTCGGCGGCCTCATTCACATCTACGCCATCGGTTACATGCACGGCGACCCGGACTTCTCGCGCTTCTTCGCCTACTTCAACCTGTTCATCTTCTTCATGCTGATCCTGGTCACGGGCAACAATTACCTGATGCTCTTCGTCGGCTGGGAAGGGGTCGGCCTGTGCTCGTTCCTGCTCATCGGCTACTGGTTCGACCAGTGGAAGAACGCCGACGCCGCCCGCAAGGCGTTCGTCGTCAACCGCGTGGGCGACTTCGCCATGATCCTGGCCATGATCCTGACCTTCTGGACCTTCGGCTCGCTGGAATACGACGCCGTCTTCGCCGGCGCAGCCGAGTTGTTCGAGGCCAATCACCAGGTTGTCTTCGGCCCGTTTTCGGCCTCCATCGGGGGCGTGCTCACCACCATCACCGCCCTCTTCCTGATGGGGGCTGCCGGCAAGTCCGCCCAGATCCCGCTCTACATCTGGTTGCCCGACGCCATGGCCGGCCCGACCCCCGTCTCCGCCCTCATCCACGCTGCCACCATGGTCACCTCCGGCATCTACCTGATCGCCCGTAGCAACGTGCTCTTCGAGATCGTGCGCGAGAGCGGCGCGGTGATCATCGCCGGCCTCACCTCGCCCGACCTGGTGGCCTACATCGGCGCCGCGACGGCACTCGTGGCCGGTCTGATCGCCTTCACCCAGTTTGACATCAAGAAGGTGCTCGCCTACTCCACGGTGAGCCAGCTCGGCTTCATGATCGCCGCCGTGGGCATGGGCGCCTACGTGGCGGGCATGTTCCACCTGATCACGCACGCGTTCTTCAAGGCGCTCCTGTTCTTGAGCTCCGGCTCCGTCATTCACGGCATGGAGCACGGCCACCACCACGTGCACGCCCACGGGCACGACGCCCACGGCGACGACAGCATCCAGGCCGACTCCCACGGCGATTTCGACCCGCAGGACATGCGCTTCATGGGCGGCCTGCGCCAGAAGATGCCGATCACGTTCTGGGTATTTACCGTGGGCGCGCTGGCCCTGGCCGGCATCTTCCCGCTGGCCGGTTTCTGGTCGAAAGATGAGATCCTGGCCTTTGGCGACGGCACCAATCGCGGCGTCTACTGGCTCCTCACCGTGGCCGCCTTCTGCACCGCCTTCTACATGGGCCGGCAGCTGAAGATGGTCTTCTTCGGCCGCCCACGCCACGAGGCCGCCGACCATGCCGCCGAGAGCCCGCCCATCATGTGGGTGCCGCTGGCCATCCTGGCCGTCCTGGCGACCGTCGGCGGGTTACTCAACTTCCCGTTCCTGAGCAAGGCGGCCTATGAGGCGGCCGGCAAGCACCCGACGGGCATCTTCCTCGGTCTCGAGGCGTGGCTGGAGCACTCGATCGAAAGCTTCCACCTGACCGAAGAGGGGCTGGTCCACCTGCCGCACATCGAGCCCTACCTGCACCTGGACGTGGCGGCGGTATCTCTGGTCCTGGCGCTGGTGGCGCTGGGCGCCTCCATGCTGCTCGTCTACCGGCGCCGTCCCGAGACGGCGACCGAGCGGGATCCGTTGGAGTCGATCCCGTTCGCCTGGTCGTTCTTCGCCGCGCTGCCGCTGAATACCGTGGCCATGCGCGGGGTGGTGCCGGCATTTAACCGGGTGGCCCACTTCGCCGCCCACGCCCTGGACGGCGCCTTCTGGCACGATTTCGTCCACGACAACATCATACGCGACGCCTTTATCGGCTGGTCGCGGGCCATCGACGCCATCGACAAGCGCGGGCTGGACGGCCTGCTCGTC
The DNA here is from genome assembly GCA_041576195.1 of Promineifilaceae bacterium (SeqCode). Classification (GTDB taxonomy): domain Bacteria; phylum Chloroflexota; class Anaerolineae; order Promineifilales; family Promineifilaceae; genus JAGVTM01. The sequence continues at coordinate 6,391 of JBFGLK010000084.1, read as the reverse complement.
CTCGGCTCGGCGCGCGCCACGCGCTGGGCTGCCGGCATCCTGCGCCGCACGCAGACGGGCTACGTCCGCAACTACGCGCTGACCGTCGTGATCGGCGTCATCTTGCTGCTCGCGTTCTTCGTCTTGTCATAGGATCCCGATCCACAGGTCGCCCGCGCGACCGTCCGGAGACACCATGAACTGGATTCTCACCATCGTCACCTTCTTCCCGCTGCTCGGGGTGCTGGCCATCTTCCTGCTCAAGCGCTTTGGCCAGGAGAGCGACGATCGCGTGCGGCAGGTCGCCCTGACCACGTCGATCTCCACGTTCGTCATCTCCCTGATCGTGCTGATCGCCTTCGATCCGCGCTTCGGCGGGTTGCAGCTGGTGGATCGCTTCAACTGGATCCCCTCCTGGGGCATCAGCTACCACCTGGGCATCGATGGGATCAGCATCCTGATGCTGCTGCTGACCACGCTCATCACGCCGCTGGCCATCTATGCCAGCTTCGACGCCATCCAGGAGCAGGTCAAGCAATATTACGTCTTCATGCTCCTGCTTGAGGTCGGCATGACGGGCGTGTTCCTGGCCCAGGACCTTTTCCTGTTCTACATCTTCTGGGAGTTCACGCTGATTCCGATGTACTTCCTCATCGGCATCTGGGGAGGCAAGGACCGCGTCTACGCGGCCATCAAGTTCTTCCTCTACACGATGGCCGGCTCCCTGCTCATGCTCCTCGGGATCCTCTACCTGGGCATCACGAATGGCACGTTCTCCGTCCCCGACCTGATCGCCGGACGAGAGGCGTTCGCGGCGGCGCAGAACCTGCTCTTCCTTGGCTTCGCCGTGGCCTTCGCCGTCAAGGTGCCGCTCTTCCCCTTCCACTCCTGGCTCCCCGACGCCCACACCGAGGCGCCCACCGCCGGCTCCGTCATCCTGGCCGGCATCTTGCTGAAGATGGGCACCTACGGCTTCATGCGCTTCAACCTGCCCCTGTTTCCGGAGGCTTCACAGCAGTACGCGCCAGCCATCGCCGTCCTGGCGATCATCGGCATCATTTATGGGGCCATCGTCTCGTTCGCACAGAAGGACGTCAAGAAGCTCGTCGCCTACTCCAGCGTCAGCCATCTCGGCTTCGTCATGCTGGGCATCTTCTCGCTCAACGCGGCCGGGTTGCAGGGGGCGATACTCCAGGGCGTCAACCATGGCCTGAGCAGCGGCGCGCTGTTCTTCATCGTGGGCGTCGTCTATGAGCAACGCCACACGCGCCAGATCGCGGACTTCGGTGGCCTCTGGCGGGTCATGCCCCTCTACAGCGCCCTGACCCTGATCGTCGTCCTCTCCAGCATGGGGCTCCCCGGCCTGAACGGCTTCGTCGGCGAATTCACCATCCTGCTGGGCTCGATGGGCTCGGAGGCGCTTGGGCCCAACCCGTGGATCTTCACGGCCTTCGCCACCAGCGGCGTCATCCTGGCGGCCGTCTATCTCCTGTGGATGTTCCAGCGCGTCTTCATGGGCCCGCTGGACAAGCCGGAGAATCAGAAGCTGCGGGACATCAACGGCCGCGAGCTGGCGATCTTCGTCGCCTTCCTCATCTTCATCGTCTGGATTGGCGTGGCGCCCGGAGGCTACTTCGCGCTGATGGATGGAACGGTGGCGGATCTGTTGCGCAGCGTCGGCATGATGGCCGTGGCCGGTGGCTGAACCGGCCGGCGCGCGACCGCGCCGGCTATCCTTCTTCTGCCTCGGGCAACCAGATCGACACGGTGGTGCCGGCATCCGGCCCACCGCTGCCGATCTCGATGCGCCCCCCCACTTGTAGCGCCAGCCCCCGGGCAATCGCCAGTCCGAGCCCCGTGCCCGCTACGTTGAGGCGCCTGGCCGCGTCCCCACGATAGAACCGCTGAAAGAGGTGATTGCGGTCGCTGTCGGTCAACCCCAGGCCGGTGTCCGCGACGCTGACCCGGGCCCAACGCCTGCCCGCGTCCTCCTCCACCTCGCCCGTCAGGGTGATCCGCCCGCCCGCCGGCGTGTAGGTGAAGGCATTGGTCAGGATGATGTCGAAGAGGCGATTGACCTTGTCCTTGTTCGCCTCGATCTGCAGCGCGGGCAGTACCCCCTCGATCTGGGCCTGAACCTGCTTCTCCGCCGCCAGCGTCTGCCGGTCCACCACCAGGTTCATGAGCAACTCGTCCAGGCGCAGGATCACGGTCTTGGTCACGCGCTCCTGCCGGTCGAGCGAGGCGATGTCGATCATGGCCTCGAGGATCTGTTGCAGGCGCTTGCCCTCTCGCTGCAGCACGGAGAGGTAGTGGGTCAACCGGGCCGGGTTCTTCTGGGCCAGCTCGATGTAGAGCAGGAGATTCGCCAGCGGCGTGCGGAACTCGTGGGAGACGTTCGAGACGAACTCATCTCGGAGCTGGCCGAGCCGCAGTAGCTGGGCGTTGGCCTCCAGCAGCTGGGCCGTGCGCTCGTTGACCATCTCCTCCAGGTTGGCCTGGTATTGCGCCAGCTGCTCCTCCATCTCCCGCCGCTCCGTGATGTCCAGGCCGACGGAGTGGTACTCGATCACCTGGCCGTCCGTCCCAAAGAGCGCCCGGTCCGTCCACCGCTGCCAGCGGAGGGTGCCGTCCGGGGCCAGGACCCGGTGCTCGTAGCTCGTGACCGGCTCCGCCATCGTCAATGAGGCCATGTGGTCGCGCACGTACTGGCGCTCTTCTGCTGGAATCAGTTCGAGGAAGCTGCGCCCGACCAGCTCGCTGGGTGTCAGGCCGAAGTAGTCGCTATACGCTTCGTTGACGAACAGGAGCGTGCCGTCGGGCAGGAAGCGGCAGATGAGTGCCGGCATGTCCTCCACCAGCGTGCGATAGCGCTCCTCGCTCGCCCGCAGCGCCTCCTCCGCCTCCTTGCGCTCCGTGATGTCCAGGCCGGTGCCGATGACGCCTCCACCCGGCAACCGATAGTCCGCCCAGAGGTGCCAGCGCGGGCGGCCGTTCGGTAGCGGCGCCCGATACTCCCGATACTGACCGTCGCCCCGCAGGATGTCCTCCCACAGCGCCTCGCGAAATGACTCCTCCGGGAAGAGCAGGGCCAATGGGTCCGGTGCCGCCAATATCGCCTCGGCGGACACGCCCGTGATGCGCTCGCACTCCTTGTTCCACATGGTGCAGCGGCGGTCGTCGCTGAAGGCGTCGATCATGACCGGCGCGTACTCGATCAGTGTTGCCAGCTGCGCCTCACGGGCTTTTAGCTCGCTGATAGCCTGTTCCCGTTCCAGCGCATGCCCCAGCGCCTGGGCCAGCAAGTCCAGCAGCAGGACGCTCGCCTCGCTCCACTCACCCGCCGCGTGGATGTTGTCAAAGCCGACGAAGCCGCCCAGCTGCCCGCCGATGGCGAAGGGCAACACCAGGAGGGAGCGCACGTTCTGCTCTTCCAGGGCGGCCCGGGAGGCGTCGGCCTCCGGTGGCATTTGCGAGACGTCCGGCACCTGGATCTGACGCCAGTTCCGCATCTGCTCCATCCACCACGGGAACGCCGCCGACGGAATGTCCTGCAGGTTGTCGATCTGCGGGCTAACGCCGGGCGCGCACCATTCGTTCTGGTTATACATCCGGCTCCGGTCTTCGCTGAACGTGAACAGATAGGCCCGGCTGGCGTCGCTGAGCGCGCCCACGCGGGCCAGCGCCTCGTCGATGACCTCGTGCAGGTCTTCGGGATGGATCAGGCGGCGGGAGATCTCGTAGACCGTGCGCTCGAGCGACAGCAGGTTCCGCTGCTGCGCCAACGTCGCCTCTTGCGCCACCCTCTCGCCGGTCGCCTGGCGCGCCGCCTCTTCCAACTCGGCCACTCGCGTTCGTAGTCGTTCGTTCTCTGCCAACACGGCTTCGAGCCGCCGTGTGTCGGAGCCCGGGTCGGCTCCACCGGCTGCCGGCAGGTCGTTCTCAGGTCCGATCATGGTCTCACCATGTCCCGCATGTTGGTCGCATCGTCTGCCCCTCCGTTTGGGCGGTCCCCAGGATTGTACGCCAGAACAGGTCGGCCATAAAGCGCCCGGGCGCTTATGCCGGGGGTCGCCGGTCACGGACGCCGGCCGCGTCGGTGCTATAATGGCCCCCGGGAGGCGACTCGCCGATGAACCACGACGACAGCACATCCGGCCCGGCCAGGCGGCTGGAGCGCGCCTTGTGGCGCATCTATCGCCGGCCCGAGCGCCCGGCCCTCTGGCAGGCGGGAAACAACCTGCCCTGGCACGAGCCCGTCTTCGGCGAGCGCATGCTGCGCGAGCACCTCGACGACGCCCACGGCGCTGCCTCCCGCAAGACAGTTGACCGCATCTGGCAGCTGGCGTGGCTCTGGCGCCACCTGGCCCTGAATCCGGGCGACCGGGTCCTTGACCTGACCTGTGGGCCGGGCTTATACGCCGTGCCCTTGGCCGAGCGCGGCTGCGAGGTCCTCGGCGTCGACTTCAACCCCGCGGCCATCGCCTACGCCCGCGAGTTGGCCATCGCCGCCGGGGTTGCCGGGCGCTGCCGTTTCGTCCAGGCCGACGTCACTGCCTGGACGCCCGAGCCGGCGCGCTACGACGCCGTGCTGTTCCTTTATGGCCAGCTCGCCGTCTTTCCGCCGGACCAGGCACGGCGGCTGCTACAAATGACGGCGACCGCCCTGCGGCCGGGGGGCCGCCTCTGCGTAGAGCTCCTGGATCCCGATCGGGTCGACCGTAGTTCGTCGCGCTGGTGGTACACCGACGACCAGGGGCTCTGGGGCGACGCGCCCTTTCTGCACCTGGGCGAGCGCTTCTGGGACGCCGAATCGCTGACGTCCACGGAGCGCTTTCTCATCCTGCACCTTGAAACCGGGTCGCTCGACGAGATCCTGCTGCACGATCAGGTCTACCCCGTCGAGGTCATGAGCGGCCATATCACGGCTGCCGGGTTCGCGCAGGTGGCCGTCTATGCCGCCTGGGACGGCGCGCCGATAGCCGACGCGGCCGAGTGGGTCGTCTACGTCGCGCGCCGGGGAGACGGCGACGCGGCGTCGGAGGCCCGGCCATGACCGGGGCGGCCGGCGCGCCGTCGCCACCGGCCGGCGGCTCGGGTCCTGCCGGCAAACCGGCCTTGAGCCAGGAGGAGCTGGCCGACGTCGTCGATCTCGCGCTTTGGGCGGGCCAGCTCTTGCTGCAATATGGCGCCCGCACCCAGCGCGTCGAGGAGACGGTCCACCACCTGGGCACCGGCCTGGGCTGCGATTGGCTGGACATTCTGGTGTCGCCCAACGCCATCGTTTTGACCACGACGAGTGGCGGGTCGTTTCGCACGAAGATCCGGCGCGTGGTGCGGGTGGGGGTCAACATGAGCGGGGTGGTGGCCATCAACGAGATCAGCAGGGCCGTCGCCGCGCGCCGGCTCGATCGTCAGGCAGTGCGCGCCGCGCTGGAGCGGGTCGCCACCGCCCCGCCGCACTACCATCGCTGGGTCGTCGTCGGTATGGTTGGGCTGGCGTGCGCCGCGCTGAGCCGGCTCTTCGGCGGGGATTGGCCCGTCTTCGGCGTGACGCTGTTCGCCGCCGGGTTGGCCATGTGGCTCCGGCAGGAGTTGGCGCGGCGGGCCTTTAATCCCCTCCTGGTGGTGATGGCCACGGCCTTCGCTGCCGGGGTCGGCGCCAGCCTGGCCACGCTGTGGCGTCTGAGCGACCAGCCGCAGACGGCCCTGGCGGCCAGCGTACTGCTGCTGGTGCCGGGCGTGCCCCTGATCACCGCGGCCCAGGATCTCATCGAGGGTCACCTGGTCACCGGCCTGGCGCGCGCGCTGACCGGCACCCTGATCTCGTTGAGCATTGCCGTCGGTCTGTTGCTGGCCATGTGGCTGATGGGGGTGGGGGGGCTGTGAGCGGCTGGGAGCTGGCGCGCCTGTTGTTGGCAGACGCCTGGTGGTCCGGTCTGACCGCCGTCGGCTTCGCCATGCTGTTCAACGTACCACGGCGCCAGCTACCCGGCGCTTTCCTGGCCGGCGCCCTGGGGCACAGCGCCCGCAGCCTGTCGGTGGAGCTGGGCGCGCCGCTGGAGGTCGCCGCGCTGGCGGGCGCCGTCGTCGTCGGGATCGTGGGTAATCTGCTGGCGTGGCGGCTGGCCAGCCCGACCTTTGTCTTCACCGTCCCCGGCGTCATCCCGATGGTGCCCGGCGTCTTCGCCTTTCGCACGATGATGGCGATATTGCGCCTGACCACGGCGATGCCCGACGAGGGGCCGGTGCTGCTGGCCGATGCCGGCATCCTGGCCATCCGCACCGCCCTGATCCTGGCCGCGCTGGCTCTGGGCCTGTCCGTGCCGCGCCTGCTCTTCCGCCACCCGCGTCCGGTGGTCTAGGGACCGCCGTTCCACCACCCGAAGGGTGCGCCGCCCACCACCCTAAG
>JBFGLK010000083.1:0-9187 GCA_041576195.1 Promineifilaceae bacterium (SeqCode) | reverse complement strand
GGAACGGAGACAAATTCCTTCCTTGCCCGCGTCCGGAACACCCCCTTCCCCGCGCGCGGCAGGTTGCGCCGGTGGCGCTGGCGGCAGTGACAGAGGGCTGTGGTTTGCTGGCGTTCTTCTTTGCTGGCTATGCGAAGCTGCTATGTTGGCTTGCTGAGGCATTGTGTGGTCTTTCATGGCATGGGGGTGACATGCCGGCAGGCAGCGAACGGCGTGTTGCTCGTGATAGTGGCGCTCTCCTTCTTCCCACGAGAGACCCAGAAGATCCCTGCAGCGACAGGAACAGCCAGCCACAGGAACGGCCCGTTCAGCCGCCGCCCGCTGGACGCATGACGCCGGTGCCTGCTAGACTATGGACGTCATTCGGTTCCTGCACGCCCTGGCGGCGTGGCGGGCGACCGGCTTCCGCCGGGAGCGGGGAGGATCTGGCCTATGCGGAACCCAGGCGCGGCCCTCGTTGGGCCCCTTCTTGGCCTGTGCCTGATCGGGTGCGTGGCAGGCACGGAGCCGCCAGCCCCTTCGGCGCCGCTCGCGCGCGCGACGGACGCGGCCACGGAACCCGCCCGTCTGACGCCCGTCGACACGGCGCCCAGCGGAACGCCCCTGCCGGCAGCCATCACCACCCCGACCCTCGCCCCCTCCAGCTCCCCCACGGCGGCGCCCAGCGGCACCCCAACTATGGCGCCGATCGCTGCCCCGACGCTGTCGCCCACGCCCATAACGGCCGCCGGCTTCCGCCAGGACACCGGCTTCCCCCCGGTCGCCGTCGAGCGCCTGTGGGCCGCGCCTGACGGGCAGCCCTGGGCGCTGACGGCAGCTGGCGCTTACCGGCTGGCTGAGGACGGGTGGGCCCAGATCTGGGCCGGGCCAGTGACGCCGCTGGGAGCCGACGCATCCGGGCGCGCCTGGGCCTGGCTCGACGGCCAGGCGACGCTGGCGACCTACGGCGCAACGACCGGCTGGCAGCCCCTGGGCCCCGGCCGGCCGGAAGGCACCGACACAAGCGGCGATCCGGTGACGGGTTTCGTCGTCGACGCGCGGGGCAACGCGTGGATCGCCCGAGGGCGCGACGGCCTGTGGCAGTTCGACATGGAGACGGGCGCCTGGACGATCTGGCGCGGCGACGATGTGGGCTTCAGCCCACCGCCGGTCAGCGAGGACTCCTTTGCCGCCTACGCCCCGGAACTCTATTTCACCGCGGTGGCCGTGGACCGCCTGGACGGGGTCTGGGTCGCGGCGTGTCCGCTGCTCATCTACGAGGACGGCCCGATCCCCTGGCAAATCCGGGACGGCGAAGGTGCCCGCCGGTTCGACGGCGAGGCCTGGCACGGGATCGATGTGGCCGCCGATCGGTGCCTCTGGGACATCGCCGTGGACGGCGAGGGCGGCGTTTGGCTGGCCGGCCCGCGGAACGACCTGTGGACCGGCGCGAATGACTTCCTGCGCTACGGCGTGGAGACGGGGTGGGAGCAGCTCCCGGTGCCGGCAAACGAGGCGTTGTTCGGGGATCGGCCCCGGTTTGTCAGCCAGGTGCGGTTTGACCGTGCCGGCAACCCCTGGCTGTGGGTCGAAACCCGCGGCGGCGCCCACTTCCCGGCGCCCGGGTTGTACACGTCGCTGGGCGGCGACTGGATTACGGTGATGGACGAGTTCCTGGGCACCGTCGCGTTCGGCCCGGACGGCAATGCCTGGCTGTTTGGCGTGGAGGCCTATCTGAGTCAGGCCGGTCGCCTGGACCGCGAGCTGCTCTGGTACCGGCAGATGGTCGGCGAGGTCGTGCCGCTCGACGCGGACCGGGTCCGGCCGGAAAGCATGGTCGTCGACGGCGAGGATCGGGTCTGGTTCGTCGGGGCGGACGGGCAATCGCTGTGGGTCGCCTTCGCGCCGCCCTCAGTCCTCCGTCGCTAACAACGTGTCGGTCACGGCCACCACCAGATCCAGAATGCGGGCCGCCTCCGGGCCCAGGGTATTGCATAAGAGGGCCACGACCAGGTCCGTCTCCGGGTAATATACCAGCCAGGAGCTGAAAGCGACGGTGCCGCCTTCATGATAGACAGCTTCCCGCCCGCCTAGCTCGCCCAGGTGCAGGCCAAGGCCATAGGGCACGCTGCCGGCAACGCCCTCCGTGTTCGAGGTGCTCATGGTTCGGTAGGATGCGGGACTCACCACCTGCCCCTCCGTGAGGGCGCGTTCCCAGCGAATCAGGTCGCCAGCGGTGCTACAGAGGCCACCGCCACCAGAAAAGAAGCTGCGGTGGATCGCCGGCGCCGGCACCGGGCCGTCCGGGCCAATGGTGTAGCCGGTCGCCATGGCCGGCGGTGAGGTGGTACAGTAGCTGGTGTCGGTCAGGCCGAGAGGCCCAAAGAAGGTGTCCGCCATATACACCCCATAGTCCCTGCCAGACTCAGCTTCTACCACGGCGGTGACCATGGCGTAGTCCGTGGTGCTGTAGAGGAAACGCGTCCCCGGCGGGGCGGCCAGGTGCGCGTCGAGCGCCAGGAAAGCGTCGACCAGTTCGGCCGGGCGGTAAGCCCGGTCGAAGTCGAATGGGGTGGTCGGGTCCTGGCGGAATATGGCGTAGTGGTCGGGCACGCCGCCCGTGTGGCTGAGGAGCTGGCGCAGGGAGATTGGCTGCCAGTCCGCCGGCAGGTCGGGCAAGGTGGCGCCGACTGGATCGTCCAGTTCGAGACGATCTTCTTCGACCAGCTTCAGAATTGCCGCGGCTGTGAACTGCTTGGAAATGGAGCCGATCTCATAAACGGTGCCGGCGGCCGCTGGTCTCGCCGTATCCAGGTCGGCCTCGCCATAGCCTTTAACAAACAGGGGGCTATCGGCGCACTGCACCGCCAGAGTCAGGCCAACGGCAGCCATACTGGCCATGCCGTCGGCAATTACCGGGTCAAGCGCCGCCGCCAGGTCAGCCGAGAGGGGCTGTTCGGTCATAGCTTGCCCGGTCCGGCCGCAGAGCGGCCCAGACTCGACGTCGGCCGGCCTCTGCCGGCAGCCGATAAGTGTCAGGGCAACCAGCAGGACGGACAACAGCCACCTTGCGCCTTCCATGATGAGCCTCCCTAGCGCCAGCTACAGCACCAAAACCAACCCGATCCCTGGGCAAGGTGCCGCGATAGCAGGGCCGTGTCCAGCGCATCTTGACCAAACGCATCGCGTCGTCATGTGGCCGGGCTGTCCCCGTCTCGCACTAAGAGCCATCACCGCGATGGTCAAACGGTCCTCCTGCTGTGCTGAAGTGAACTATGGTTCTCTCCCCCATTCTCGCGCCTGTTGCAGCGCCTGCAACAGCGCCTCTAGCCGTTCGCGCCGCTGCCTCAGGTCGGCTACTGCAGCCGTGTCCTCTTCCTCTTCCGCCAGCGCCTCGGCCAGGCGGATGTGTGCCGGCAGCAGATCGAGCGTCGCCGCCGCCAGGCCGGCCCGGCTGTTCTCTTCCAGAGTGCTGGTGCGGATCGCCTCACGTGCCGGCACCTCCTTTACCCGCACCTTGTACGCCTCGGCGCCTGCGCTGTTGAGCGCGGCGAGGACCGTGTCATCATCCTCCTCGGCGCTGATGGCGCGGCCGATGAGATCGACACGGCGGCCGATGTACTTGCCGCCGCCCGGTGATCGGCCAAAACGTGGGTCGCCAAAGGCCAGGTTGGCGATGCGCCTGGCCGGGAACGGCGCTGCGGGATGCCGTCGATAGAAGGTCCAGACATCCCAGTCTTTGATGCCGTTGCGACCGTCAAGGCAGTGCAAGGCCGCGCCCTGGCAGAGGGCGACACAAAGCACGCGGTCGCCGTAGAGCCGCGCCCAGCGCGGGTGCCGGGCGAAGAAGTGCTCGCGATCCTGGGCCGCCAGATCGGCTAAGCGGTTCAGCTCCGCCATCCCGATCGGCAGGTAAGCCCTTTCTGCGACTTGTTCGGGCCTGCCGCCCTTCCTCCGCTTCCGAGCCGAGCAGATGCTGCCATTGTCGCTGGCCGACCAGTGTGTTGTCAATCCGATCCGGTCGGCGATGGCTGGCTTTTAGGCAGGAGGCAACTACGTGACTGGCGCGCCACGGGCAGGCGGCAGCTGGCAGGCCTCGAGAGAACTCCATGATTGCCGTCCCGCCCTGCGAGTAGCGTAGCATCGTTTCTGTATTTTCGGGCCATGTTTTGAGAACGATGGGTCACGTCCTATCCTCTAGGTTGATGACCATTTCGAAGCGCACCCCCCTACCGGCAGTTCAAAATCGAACCTGGCACCTCGGCTAGCAGATGGGGATGGCCATCAGGGCAGAAGAATCCCAATCCAGACGCCCGTGGTCCCCGATCCATCCCGGCAGCGGCGATAACCCTGCCACCGAGAGGTGGCTACGCGACTGCCGATCAGGACGGCCTCGCAGGCAGCGCCGGGAGCGTATACCAACCACAGTCGCTCAGGGCTGGGGCTGGCCCAGAAACCTGAGGCGCCGTCCTGATCCAGGAACCGACCGGTGGCGAATAGACGCAGCTGGCCGACACCGCTACTCCCGTCATTCATCCAATAGGCCAGGTTGAGGCGCCAGAGCGGGTCGGGGAGATCTTCTAATGCAACCCTGGCAATGAAGCTGTCGGTGGCCCCAGCCGCGTCTGGCTGGAGGGGATTGAGGGTGGGAAAGTCGGCTGATGTAGTGTAGCCAGCGATATGGGCATGCCCGGCATCATCTACGGCAATGGCAAATCCCAGGTCGTTTTGGCTGCCGCCGAAGTACGTGCTGAACGCCAGGGTTGTGAGATCGGCCGTAATCGTCCCCAGAATCACGTCCGTACTGCCACCAGGCGTGGCCTGGATCGGGTCGTTCAGCGGGAAGTCGGTGGCCGTGGACCAGCCGACGATGTGCACATTGCCGTCAGGATCCAGAGCGAGCGTGTGGATGACATCGTTGCCATTGCCGCCCAGATAGGTGCTGAAGTCCAGCGCGCTGCCGTCGGGCAAAAACCTGGAGACAAAGGCGTCCAGGGGAACGCCGCTGTACGTGTCTTGAATCGGGTTGAGCGTCGGGAAATCTGGCGAGGATGTGGCGCCCACCAGGTAGACGTGACCGCTATCACCGACGCGAATGTCGTAGCCCCGCGTATCATCGCTGCCGAAGTAGGTGCTGTAGGCGTAGTCATCTCCGCCGGGCGTCAGCTTCGTCACGTAAGCTTCCACGCCGCCGCCGAAGGTGGGTTGCAGGGCATTGAAGGTGGGAAAGTCGTCGGATAGCGTAAAGCCGGTGACATGAGCGCTTCCGTCGCCGTCCACGTCAATGCCAAAGGCATAGTCGAGGTCGTTGCCCCCCAGATAGCTACTGTACGCAAAGGCGTCGCCGGCCGCGTTGACCTTGGTGATGATGCCATCGAAGAAGCCGCCCCCATACGTGGCCTGCACGGGATTGACGGTCGGGAAGTCAGTGGACTCAGTCCAGCCGACAATGTAGGCGCCTCCCTGGCCGTCTACGGCGAGGTTGTCGCCATAGTCCCGACCGCTGCCACCGAGATAGGTACTGTACTGGAGGGCGCTGCCATCGGCCACCAGACGGGCGACGAAGGCATCGGGAGTCCGGTTGCCACCACCGCCGTTGCCGGGCTGGATCGGGTTGACGGTCGGAAAGTCGATTGACGTGGTCCACCCGGTCAGGTAGACGTTGCCGCTCTGGTCCAGGGCGATGGCTTGCACGCCATCATCCCCAGTGCCACCGAAATAGGTGCTGTAGAGCAGGGTGCCTCCGTCGGGCGACAGCTTGGACACGAAACCGTCGTTGCAGGGAAAGGGGTTGTTGAACGGCGGTGGCCCAAAACAGGTGCCACCCGTGCTGGTGGGTTGCAGGGCATCAGGCGTCGTGGGAAAGTCGACCGCGTCGGTCCAGCCGCCAACGTAGATATGGCCTTGCGCATCGACGGCGACGCTGTTGGCAACATCCTCCGTGCTTGTGCCCAGATAGGTGCTGAACGTGAGGGTGGGATCGATGAGGAGTGGGTAGGCTGGATCGTATGTGCCGAGGGCAAAGCGAACCGAACCGTCCGCTTCAAGGAGATAGCGGCTTTCCACGGGCACCCGCCTGCCGGCAATCTCCTGCCAGCTGACGGGCGCTGTCTCCACGAGCGCGTGATTCACATGGCCCGATAAAGAAAGGTGCAGATTGCCCGTTGCCGGATCAAGGCGGACGCTGGATGCTCCACGATATTGCCATTGAATCTGGTGGGGATCGGCGCCGGGGGCTACCCTGTACGTGCCTTTCAGCGACCATGGCCCGTTAACTGATTGTTCGCCGGCATAGTGCAGATCAATGCCCGGGTAAAGCTGCTCATATACGATGCTGTCATAGGTCGGGATGTTTCTGATCCAGCTCGCGGCATCGTCGCCGATAAGGTAATGAACGACCCCAGGGAGCTGTTCACCGGCGATGATACCTGGTGATGCCTGCGTGCCTTGAAACTGTAGCTGTAACGACGGCCGGGCCGCGGTTTTCCCTGGCGCTGGTGTGGGCAATAGCCAGAGCACGTGCCGCGGCGAAAAGCGCAGAGAACCGCCAAAGCCCTGCGCCTGAAAAAGAGCTTCCGCATCTGCTTGCCCCTGGTTTGGCGTAAAGGCTATCGGCAGCGTGCCCGCGGCTGAGGCTGGAAACAGGGAAGCGGGGGTCAACGGAAACGGCCTTGTCGCGATCAGTATCAGCGTGACAGCCAACAGGCTAAACGCCAGTCCTGAGACGTAGCTTCGTTTGGTACCAGAGAGCGGGTACTCCCGGGAGACAACAGACATCTCGCCCTCCTACTCAAGCGTGATGAAAACACAAAACCGCAAGAGAGTCCGTCTTCATGATATAAGCACCCCCTTACAGGGAGATTAAAGAGCTGTGCAGCAAAGCGGGGCCCGGCCGGCTGCTTGCGTCTGATCGTCATACCTGGCTACCGACCAAGCGAGACTCGAACCGTGTTCACGTCCGCTTGGCGAAGTCGGGATCGTGCACGAGCACGGCCGTGTACGTTTCCACGCCCGGAAAGGCGAGCACTACTTCCCTAGCCGACAGGCCTTTCAGGGAAATGGTGTTGTTCGGCTCGGCGGCAACCTCCGCTCCCTCAAGCGGGTCAAACAGCGTCCGGAACTCAGCCACGGCTGGCGAATTCTGGTTAACAATCATCAGAAAGCGCGCCCTCTCCCCGCAGCTTCCAGGATCTTCGCCCGGACCTTCGTGGTCAGGTTGGTGCAGCGCACGCACTGGGCCCAGATGAAGTCGTCAGGACCGGCCCGGGCGTACATGCTCAAGCGGTAGCGGATCATGGCCTCGCGCGAATGGAAGAGACCGCCCTTGCAGCCGTCGTCGATGACTTCTTCCACGACCCGGCGATGCTCCTGGCGCCTGTAATGCAGCGCCAGCGCTGAGGTGACCAGCGTGGTAAGGCCGAAAATGATATGGACGGCGTTGTTGGTGATGTAGCTCCCCATTGATGATCAGGCCAACATGGCGAGGAACAGCTACGCTATACTGTGTCTGTTGACAGATCTATGCGCAGTTTGAGGGGACCCTCGTGGCCAGGACGCAGCAAGAGCGGGCATTAGGCTTGATGCATCTACTCAGAGTGGTGTAGGGGGGCAAAATGAGAACCACTTCTCTGTCAAGAACAAGCCTGTATAACGCCCGAGTCGGATTCTGGTCGGCGATAGCCTTGGCTGTGCTCCTCACCGCACTTAACATTGCCTTCGCAATTATGGCCTTCCAGGTGCCGACCAGTGAATGGCAAGGCATGGAAGTCTATGCGCGTACCTATCGCGTGGTCGCCTTCGTGCCCCAGGCCATCGGACTACTAACTATTCCGGCATGGGTCCTGATGTTGAGCAGTATTCATCAATACACCGGTGAACGGCGTAAAGTCTGGAGCCTGGCCGGTTTGTTGTTCGGCATCACCGCCGCCGGCTTGCTGGGAGCGCTGTACTTCGTGCAAGTGGCCGTGCTGCTGCCAGCTCTGAGGCACGGCAATTGGCAGGGGCTGGAGCAGTTTGCTTTTGCCAACCCGCATTCCGTCGCCTGGGGATTGGATCATTTCGCCTGGGCGTTACTGGGTGTCGCGCTCCTTCTGATGGCGTGGGCGTTCGAGGGAGACCGGCTAAAGCGCTGGATACGTTGGCTGTTCGTTCTTAATGGCCTTGGAAACATCGCGCTGATCTTCGCCTTTGCCTTGGAGCTCGAGGTGTTGACGCTTGGCGTCGCTTTCCTGTCGTGGGTGATCGGTTTACCGGTGGCAGCCGTGTTGGTGGCTTTGATGTTCAGAAGTAGCCATAGCGTATCCAAGTCACCAACCCAGGGCTGAGCCAGGATGGAACGGCCTCCTTTCAAGTTGCCGCACAGGCGATGCTAGCGCCTTTCTTGTGAGACTGGGTTCGTCTTTGCGCGGTTGAGGCCCAGCCTGGTTTCACGGCGCAAGCCGGATGACAACCTGGCCCTCGCCGTCAGGCGGCGCTGGGCCGGTGGAGATGTGCTGCTGGTGAAGAACCACCGAAAGGGATACACAGTAGAACCCTATCCGAAGATGCGGCGCTTTGCCCTTGATGTCGGGCGTCTAGGGCGCCAGAGGCATTCCGTCCACGGCTTGCTGGAAATGGATGTGACGAAGGCCCGTCAGTACATTCGTGAACACAAGGCCAGAACAGGGGGGCGCTCCCCTTTCCCGCGAGCCGTTCGTTGGCTCCACACGATTTCGGTTTCCCTGCGCAGGCGCTTCCTGAATACGCCTAAAGGGTGGACCACGAATAGCCGGTAGCACTGCTGATGATCGTGGTAGGCGGTGCCCTGCAGGTGGTGCGGCTCGCCTTCCAGCTGCAGGATGGCGGTGAAGGTGGTGTGGGGCATGGGACGGCCCTTGTAAACTTCAGCCCGATCCTCTATTGTTGCATTACGCTCAAGTCTGGATGAAACAGGGAGGACCAAAATGCGCCAGTTGATCATCCTTCTCACCGTCCTGCTGTTTGTGGTATTTGGTCTCTTCCTCGCACTTGTCCCTACGGTAAGCGCGCGGTCTGAGGGAATAAGTGGCTACTCGGGCAACCCAGCGACAAATGGTGGACAGAACTGCAATGTATGCCACTCCGGTGGTGTGACGCCGGTTGTCACGTTGAGTGGACCGGATTCGGTCGAAATCAATGCGACCAACGTATACACGCTGACCATCAGCGGTGGACAAGAAAGCCACGGCGG
>JBFGLK010000082.1:0-9202 GCA_041576195.1 Promineifilaceae bacterium (SeqCode) | reverse complement strand
CTTCAGCGAGGTCGCGTCAAGGCACCGGCAAGGGCGCCACCGCGATCACAAAGGCGATGGCCGCTGCCAGCAGGGCCCGCTCGAAGAACCGGCGCCACTTCCCCTTGTCTCGCACGCGTCTGCCTCCCGCACGTTCATGCCCCATTTGTTCCCAAGACAGGCGAGGCCGCCCACACCTGGCGCTGCCGATTTGCCGAAACGGGGGCGGCGTTGTCTGCCACACCCCGCAGGATAGTGGAATTGCGCCCCCCGGGCAAGCGGTGGTGATAGACCCCGCCGGTCTCAATGACCGGCGGGGTCTGCGTCCTGACCACCGGCGCACGGGCCGCCACCCGTTGAAGTCGGCGCGGGTCCTTGCTATAATCCCCCCACTGTGGACGAGGCGGACATTGACAGTCGAGACGACCGGGCGTGGATGCGCCTGGCGCTGGCGCAGGCGGCGCTGGCCGCGGTGTCGGGCGAGGTGCCCGTTGGCGCCGTCGCCGTGCGCGACGGTCGCGTCATCGGGACCGGGCACAATCGCAAGGAAAGCGATCAGGACCCGACGGCCCACGCGGAAATGCTGGCCCTGCGCCAGGCCGCGGCGCACTTGGGCAACTGGCGCCTGATTGGGGTCACCCTCTACTGCACGCTGGAGCCCTGCCCGATGTGCGCCGGGGCCATGATCCAGGGGCGGCTGGCGCGGCTGGTCTACGGGGCCGCGGACACGCGCTTCGGCGCCGACGGCACGATCGTCCAGGTTCTGCGCGAGCCGCGCTTCAACCACCGGGTGGAAGTGGCCGGCGGCGTGCTGGAGGCCGAGGCGGCCGCGCTCCTCCAGGCCTTTTTCCAGAGCCTGCGCCAGGACCGGGACGCAGTGGCCGATCGCTGACGCTGTCTGCAGACAATCGAATATGGAGAGGTGCCGGAGTGGTTGAACGGGGCGCTCTCGAAAAGCGTTGTGGCCGTGAGGTCACCGTGGGTTCGAATCCCACCCTCTCCGCCTGACCAAGACACCCGGCCAAGGGTGTCTTGTCGTTTCTGCGGACGTTACCGCCGGGGACGTGCCGTTACCTCAGGCTGTGGGCGCCGTGGGACCGCTCGGGGACACAGCGTCCTCCCCCCGACCGCCGTCAGCGCGTGACGGATTTGTCCGGCACGGAGCGAGCCTGCCGGCAGCCCCTCCTCCAGGGCGGCGATGTCGCTCCTCGCAGCGGTCCGCAGCGCGACCGCCTCCGCCGAGCGTGACCGCAGGACAAGCACTCCGGCCAGCTCCGCCCTGATGCGCCAGACGAAGGCGCGTGCATCTTGGGCCTCGGCGACGGCCAGTACGGTTCGCAGGTCGGACTTGGCCTCCTCCAGCCGGCCCAACGCCACATAAGCGGCGGCCCGGAGACGGCCGACGCGAACTGGCAAACCATCCCCGGCATGGATCCTGAGCCGGTTGCACAGGTCAAGGGCTTCTGTGATCTGCCCTTGCGCCAACCAGAGCTCAACCCGGGCATAGGCGACCAGTCGGCTGGCCAGGCCAGTCAGGGGCAACGTCGGGAATCCCTCATCTTGCACCAATCGTGCCGCCTCCTCGAGCCGACCTTCCCGTGTGAGCACCGAGGTGAGTGTCCCCGCCACCTCGTACTCCCACAATACGGAATGGATCGACCGCGCCAGATCCAGCGCGGACTCCAGATGCAGCTGTGCCTCGGCGAAGGCGAAGAGGTCAGCAAAAAGCAAGCCCAGAACGCAGCGGCTGCCAGTCGTCCACTACGGATGATCGATCTCCAGGGAGACTGTGAGCGCCGCCTGCCTTGCCGCCAGCGCCAGGCCGAAACGACCGACCGCCGCATAGCATTCAGACAGCATAAACAGGGCGTATGCCTCGCCCGCCCGCCAGAGTTTACTCCGACACAACTCGAGCGCTTCCTCCGCGGCTGCGACCGCCTCGCCACTCGTGGCGGCTGGCGCCACCGCTTCGGTTTCGTAGTTCAGCATGGTCAGCCCAAGTGTGGTGAAGCTGGATGCCGGCCCCTGACGCTCGTCTAGCTCGCGAAAGAGAGCTACTACCCGGCGTATGATGGCCAGGACCGCAGGCAGGTTCCCGAGAATCGCCCGCGTTATCCCAAGGAAGTCGAGCGTGCTCGCCAGGCCGCGGCGATCCCCAGTCGCCTCGAACAGGGCCAGCGCCTCTTCGGGAAACTCCCGAGCCCGCTCTAGCTGGTAGATGTTCAGATGGAAGTCGCCCACCCGGTTGAGCGTTTGTCCCAGCTCGCGGGGATCGCCCATCGTCCGGGCCAACTCCAGCGCGCTCGTATAGTAGGCGCCGGTCTGGCCATAGTCCCGTGTAGCCCAGATCATGCCCAGGTCGAGCTGCGCCTGCACTTGCAAGGAGACCGCCTCCAGCTTCTGGGCCACCCGCAAGGCATGCTCCAGATCCTGGCGTGCCCGTTCATAGTCGCCAAGGGTGTCCAGCAGCAGCCCGCGCGCCTGATGCAGTAGCACGGTCTCTTCCGTTGCCGCCGGCGTCATATCGAGAGCGTGGCTGTAGTAGCCCACAGCCTCGGACACCGCGTAGCGCTGGGCCGCACCCTCCGCAGCCCGTCGGTAGTACGCCAGCGCCCGGTCGGCGCTGCCCGCCTGATAGAAGGGCAAGGCGATGGTGGGCGCGGCCATGTCGAGACGATCGGCATAGAGTCGTTCCATGGCCTCACCGACCGCCTGGTGCAGCCCGCGCACTTCGCTCTTCAGTAACGACTGAAAGGCAGCTTCGCGCGGGAGTGCGTGGCGAAAGGTGAACGCCACCTCCGGGCTGGTCTGCGCCAGGCGCAGGTAGCCAAGTGACTCCAGCTCGATAAGTCTTTCCGTGAGAACGCGGGTGCCCGGCCCACCGGTGTTGACCTGCTCCAGGAGTCGAAGTGAGAACTCCCGGCCGATGACCGAGGCTGTGCGTGGAGTCTGGCGAATGCTCGCGGTCAGGTGGTCTATACGTGCCAGTAGCACACCCCGTAGCGCTCCTGGAATGGTCAGGGCGAACGCATCTTGATGGGCCGTCCACCCAGTACTGTGGCGCACGACCGCCTGGCGGTCGATCAGCTCGCGAATGATCTCTTCGACGAAAAACGGGTTGCCTTCGACGGCGTCGAGAATCTGGTCGCGTAGCGCTGCCGGCAACGCGTCCACGGTGAGCAAGTTGCCCACAAGTGACGCCGACTGCAGGCGATCAAGTGGCTGCAACCGCACCTCGACCAGGCTGGCACGCAAGGTCGCCCGCAGGCGGCGAACGAGCTCCCAGCCGGCCGCCTGTTCATGCTCTCGCGTGACAACACAGAACGCCAGCAGCGCCTCGCATATCAGGTCAAGAAGACCCGTGAGAACGTCGACCGATGTGAGGTCGGCCCAATGGACGTCCTTCAGGACGAGGATACCCGGACGGCGTCCGGCAGCGACAAGCAGGACTCACCGAAACGCTGCCTCATATTGGCGTCGCAATGCCTGTGGATCGCTCAGGAGGAGCCCTTCTCGGGCGGATTTCTCAATCTGGAGCCCAGGAAGGTGGCCAAGGAATGCGCTGATCTCAACCTCGTCGGATCCCAGCAGGCTCTTCAGTTGCTGCGCCAAGGCATCCTCCAACCTCTCCTCGTCGGCCCCGAGCCCAAGGAAGGCGCGCAGCAGGTCGGTCACCAGGTGGAAGGCCACTTCCGACCCATAGGACAGGCATTGGCCGGTGACCCAGTGCAGGCGAGACGCTTCCGACTGCAATTCACTCTGGTGTCGCCACTCCTCAATGAGACGGCTCTTGCCCAACCCGGCCTCTCCGGAAATGACCACTGCCCGTCCCAGGCCGGCTCGCACCGCCTGGCTGACCCGCAGGAGGGCGGCAAGTTCCGCGTCCCGGCCGACCAATGGACTGGTCAGCCCGGAGAGTCCGCGCGCCTTATGTAGCCGAGGACGCGCCGAACGCACTTCCACCACGCGCACGGGCTCTGTCTTGCCCCGGATATCCATCGGCCCGAGATCGCGGCACTCAAAGGCCCAGGCGATCTGGCGCCACGTCGCCTCGGTGGTCAGGATCTGCATCGGTTGAGCGGTGGCCTGCAGTCGGGCGGCCAGGTTCGCCGCGTCGCCCATCGCCGTATACTCGAAGGCTTCTGGTGTGCCGACCTGGCTGACAACGACCGGGCCCGTATTCAGGCCTACCGGGATCGCGAAGTCGATGCCAATGGTTGGCCTTAGCCCGGCCGCGTATGCCCTTGCCGGCGGCCTGGCGCTGGCCGGAGCGAGGGCGGTTGGCGACGTTGGGGTTGAGTCGGCGGCCAACCGCGTGCCGCACTGCCGGCAATAGCGGGCATCCGGGGCATTGACCGTGCCACACTGGGGGTAGGGACGGGCCAGGGTCTGACCACACTGCTGGTGAACCGGGCATCGGCGGCATTCACATGACCGCGATGAGCGCAAGGCAGTATGGCGCTCGACCTCCTGGCGGAACGGCCTGGATGATATTATGGATCGGATCTGGCGCGGCGGAACACCCCCGGGGCGATTCCTGCGGCGCCGGGAAGTGAAGGTTCGCGTGCCGGCAGGCCGCCGACTCGCGGGCGGCCGAGCCAGGTCACGTGCCCCCTCGGCGTCTGGCCAACGCGCGGCGTCTGGTATAATCTCCCCTTATGAGCGAACCTACTTCTGGCAGCCTGGCCGGCACGGTCAAATACTACGAACGACACGTCTTCATCTGCACCGGCGGGACGGATTGGGCGGCCCGCTTGGAACAGGGCGGCGGCTTCGCCCAGACCCTGGCCGAAGCGGTGGCCGTCCGCGCCAACGACCTGCCCCGCGTCGTCAAGCTGACCGCGTGCAACCTTCGCCCCTCTGGCCCGGAGGGCACCGTCGACCTGCTCATCTTCCCCGACATGGTCCGCTACAGTGGCGTCCGGACGCATGACGTGCCTGACTTCGTCGGCGATCAGCTCGTGGCCAATCGGCGCGCCTATCGCCTTTCCCACCGACCGCTCTCTGGCCAGTTCGTCTTCGTCTGCTGTCACGCCGAGCGCGACGCCCGCTGCGGCCAGTGCGGCCCAACCATCGCGGCGCGCTTCCGCGCCGAGCTGAAGGCGCGTCGACTGGAAGGGCATATCACGCTGGCCGAGACCAGCCACGTCGGCGGTCACGCCATGGCCGGCAACGTGCTCCTCTACCCGCGCGGCGACTGGTATGGGCGCGTCACCCCGGACGATGTGCCTCGCCTGATCGAGCTGGATTTGCTCGGCGGCCAGGTCGTCCGCGATATCTGGCGCGGGCGCCTGGGCCTCCTGCCCGACGAGCAGATGGCGGCCCTGGCCGGGTGAACGCGCCCGAGCCGCCTGCCGGCACCGCCGCGGCGCGCGTGCCCCTCCTCATCCAGCGCCTGCGCGAGCGTCACCCGGACGCTCACTGCGAGCTGGACTACCAGACCCCCTGGCAACTGCTCGCGGCCACCATCCTCTCGGCCCAGACCACCGACGTCCGCGTCAATCAGGTCACCCCGGCTCTCTTTACCCGCTTCCCCACGCCAGACGCGCTTGCCGCCGCCGATCGCGCCGAGGTCGAGAATATCATTCGGCCCACCGGCTTCTTCCGGCAAAAGGCCCGCTTTCTCCAGGAGACCGCGCACCGGGTGGTCCACGCGTTTGGAGGGCGGGTACCCGATCAGATGGCGGATCTACTCACCCTGACCGGCGTCGCCCGCAAGACGGCCAACGTCGTCCTCGGCGAAGTCTACGGCCTCGCCGAGGGGATCGTCGTCGATACGCACGTCAAGCGCCTGGCCAACCGCCTTGGGCTGACCGAGGCCACCGATCCGGCGGCCGTGGAACGCGACCTGATGCGCATCATCCCGCGAGACCATTGGATCGAACTCTCGCACCTGCTCATCTTCCACGGTCGCCGTGTGTGCGCCGCCCGCCGCCCGGATTGTGCGGCCTGTAACCTGACTGACCTCTGCCCGTCGGCCTTCGCCGCCTGACGGTGCCGGCACGCCCTGCGCCGGTGTCCCGTAGCCCGAGCCCTCCGCCGCCGTGATATAATGTGAAAGCCAGCCCGCCCGTCGGGTGGGTGAGCCACGTTGTGCTGAGGGTCTGGATCAGGAGATCTGTCGATGCGCCCCACGTCCCCGTTCCGTCTGGCCGTACTGGCATTCCTGCTGTTGGCATTGCTGTTGGCCTGTCGGCGAGAGGAGGAGCCCGAGCCCACCGCGACGCCGGGCGCCGGGCCGACCATGGAGGCGACCGCCGAGCCGACCGGGCAGCCAACCGCCCCGCCGGCCACGCCCATCCCCAGCATCAGCGAGATCGACTGGGCCCCCCAGGTCGTCTATAGCAGCCCGGCGCCTGGTGAAGAGACGGCGCTGGACGGCGCGATCACCGTCCGCTTCGACCAGCCGATGGACCAGGGCGCGGTGGAGTCCGCCTTTGCGGTGACCGGCGTGGACGGCCGAGCGGTGTCGGGCCAGTTCAGTTGGCCCAGCCCGGAGGTAGTCATCTTCACCCCCGTCGGCAACCTCCAGCGGCAGGCAGCCTATCGCGTCACGGTCGGGGAAGCGGCCGAAGGGGTCAACGGCCAACCGCTACGGCAGCCGTTGGAGCTCAAGCTGGAGACGGTCGGCTACCTCAAGGTCAGCCAGATCATCCCGGCCGACGGCACGCGTGCGGTCGACACGGACGGCGCCATCACCGTGCTGTTCAATCGCCCGGTCGTTCCCCTGGTAGCCACGAGCCAGCAGGCCGACCTGCCGCAGCCGCTGCGCATCGCGCCGCCCGTTGCCGGCACGGGCACCTGGGTCTCCTCTAGCATCTATCGCTTCCAGCCGGACGAGCCGCTCGCCGGCGGCGCGGCCTACGAGGTGACCATCCCCGCCGGCCTGACCGACGTGACCGGCGGCCTCCTGGAATCGGCGGTGACGACCCGGTTCTCTACCGCCGACCCCACCGTGGTCAGCCTGGTGCCCGCCGACGGCGCCACGGGCGTGGTGCCCACGGAGCCGGTGACGGTCACCTTCAACATGCCGATGGACCGGGCCAGCGTGGCCAACGCGCTGCGCCTGAGCCCGGGCGTGAGCCTTGACCTGACCTGGTCCGAGGATGGCCGCGTGGTGACCGCCCGGCCGACCGCCCGGTTGGCACTGGGCACGAATTACGCCTTAAGCGTCGACGCGACGGCGCGGGCCGCCGCCGGCCAGGCCGATCTGGGGCGCGCCTTTTCGAGCCGCTTCACCACCGTGCCGCTGCCGGCAGTCGTCGAGGTCTTCCCGGCGCCCGACCGCGAGGCCGACCGCTATCAACGCGGCGTGAACATCCGCTTCGCCTCGCCGATGAACGTGGCCACGCTGGAGGACCGCATCCGGATCGAGCCTGCCCCGGAGAACATCAACGCCTTCTACAACGAGTTCGACAACAGCTACTTCCTGGACTTCGAGCCACAACGCGACACGCGCTACAGCGTGACGGTGCCGGCATCGGCCGCCGACCCTTACGGCAACACGCTTGGGGCTGACTTCACCTGGTCATATACCACGCCCCCGTTTGACCCGCTCGTCTCGCTCAACCTGCCGTTTCGCGTGAGCCAGCTCAGCACGAGCTTCTCGAGCGACGTGGAGATCGTGCACCGCAACGTCAGCCGGATCGACGCCGCGCTCTATGCGGTGGACCCGGCGGATAGTCTGCTCGTCGAGCCGTGGACCGTCTATGACTACAGCCCGACCATTGGGCCGCTGGCCACCTGGTCCGAGCCTGTCTCCACCCCCGTCGACCAGGCCGGCGTCTACTCGCTGGCCCTGAATGGCGGGTCGCCCCTGCCGACCGGTCTCTATTTCCTCTCCGTGAGCGGGCCGGAAGTGAACCGGGATACCCGATACTGGCAGAACCAGCGCCACCTCCTGGCCGTGGCCGGCACCAACCTCGTGGTCAAAGAGATGCTCGACGCGGTCCACGTCTGGGCCACGGACCTGGCCGGCGGCCAGGCGGTGGCCGGGCTGCCGCTGGCCCTGTTCGACCGCGATGGCGATCGGGCGGGCGAAGCCACGACGGACGCCAGTGGGTTCGCCAGCTTCCCGTATGATCCGCCCAATAACTACCTGTCGGGCGTCATTGTGATTGGCGGCCAGCCGGGCCAGCCCGCCTTCGGCATCGCCAGCAGCGAGTGGCACGAGGGCGCCTCGCCCTGGGAGTTCGGTCTGGAAGTCGACTGGAACGAGGAGCCGAGCCCGTTCGCCTACATCTACACCGATCGGCCCATCTATCGACCCGGCGACACGGTCCATTTCCGCGGCATCGTGCGCGACCCGGCCTACGGGCGCTACCGGCTGCCCTCGGTGCGGTCGCTGACGGCGGCCATCAGTTTCTATTTCAACTACGATGAGCCGGCGGCCACGTTCGACGTGGCGCTGGCGGCCGACGGCACCTTTGCCGGCAGCTACGACGTGCCACCGGGCGCCGATCTCGGTCCGTATCGCCTCTATCTGCAGGCCCCATCCGTACAGGCCGACCGCACCTTCCAGGTGGCGGAGTATCGCCGGCCGGAGTTCCTCGTCGAGGTATTGCCGGCCACGCGCGAGACGCTGCGTGGCCAGCCAGTGGACGTGAACATTCGGGCGGAATACCTCTTCGGAGCGCCCGCTGCCGATCTGGACGTCAACTGGACCGTCTACCAGCGCCCCTTCACGTTGCCCTGGGAGGGCCCGTTCTATCGTTTCAGCCCAGGCGACGAGGGCTTCTTCCGGGCCGCCCCGATCGCGTTCGGCGCCAGCTTCGACGGTGAGCCGATCCTGAGCGGGCGCGGGCGCACGAACGAGCGGGGCGACCTGGCCTTGAGCCTGCCGGCAGGCCTGCTGGCCGAGGTGGAGCGCGGCAGCCGCCAGATCACGGTCGAGGCCACTGTCTTCGACGTGAGCGATTTCCCCATCAGCGCCCGGGCCGGGATCGTCTTCCACGACGCCGAGGTCTACGTCGGCATCGCCCCGGCGAGCTATGTGGACGCTGCCGGCACCGACGTCGAGGTCAACCTCGTCACCGTCGACTGGGACGCCCAACCGGTGCCCAATACCCGTGTGGCCGTCATCTTCTCCCGGCGCGAGTATGAGCCGCGACGCGTCAACCAGTTTGGCGCGCGCTACACGGAATGGGACGCAGTCGACACCGAGGTGTTCCGCACCGACGCCACGACCGACGACAGCGGGCGGGCCGTCGCCAGCTTCGTCCCG
>JBFGLK010000081.1:0-9214 GCA_041576195.1 Promineifilaceae bacterium (SeqCode) | reverse complement strand
GGCTGTTCGCCCATTAAAGCGGTACGTGAGCTGGGTTCAGACCGTCGTGAGACAGGTCGGTCTCTATCCGCTGTGGGCGTAAGGGATTTGAGAGGAGCTGCCCCTAGTACGAGAGGACCGGGGTGGACAGACCTCTAGTGTGCCAGTTGTTCCGCCAGGAGCATAGCTGGGTAGCTACGTCTGGCAAAGATAACCGCTGAAAGCATCTAAGTGGGAAGCTTGCCTCAAGATTAGATCCCTCATCCGTCATGGAGTAAGACCGCTAGGAGACGACTAGTTTGATAGGCGGCAGGTGTAAGCACGTATATCTAAAGGTGTTCAGCCAAGCCGTACTAATGGTCGAGGGCTTACATTCCACATGGTACGGAGAACTCGGGGTTCTGACCCCCCGTTCGAGCAGGACAGATGGCTCTATTCGGTTCCCTGCGAACCCTGATATACTTTAACTTGATTCGTTAATAGAGGTCTTTTGGTGATCTGAGCGACGAGGGTACACCCGGTCCCATCCCGAACCCGGCAGTTAAGCTCGTCAGCGCCGATGGTACTTGGGGGGCGACCCCCTGGGAGAGTAGGTCATTGCCAAAGGGCCTTTTTTTTTGCCGGCAGGCGGAACCGTGTCGCCCGGTCTATGGCCCAATACCTCCACCTCCTGCGCGACAACCGCAACTACCGCCTGCTCTGGTTGGGAGCCACCGCCAGCTACCTGGGCGACTGGTTCAACCTGATCGCCTCCGCCACCCTGATCGCCCGCCTCACTGACTCGGGCACCGCCATCAGCACCCTCTTCCTCGCCCGTTTCCTCCCCATCTTCCTCTTCAGCCCCATCGCCGGCGTGCTGGCCGACCGCTACAACCGCCGGGCGATCATGGTCCTGTCCGACCTCCTGCGGGCGCTCGTCGTGCTCGGCTTCCTGCTCATCCGCCAGCCGTCCCAGATCTGGCTCCTCTACCTGCTGACGGTGAGCCAGTTCACGCTGAGCGCCCTGTTCACCCCGGCCCGGACGGCGGTGTTCGCCAGCGTGGTGGCGCCGCGCGACCTGGTAACGGCCAACGCCCTGGATAGCCTGACCTGGAGTACGATGCTGGCCGTGGGGGCAATGCTCGGCGGCCTGGTGGCCGCCCTGTTCGGCGGCACGACCGCCTTCATCGTGGATGCGCTGACGTTCCTGCTGTCGGCCTGGCTCATTAGCCGCATCGCCCTGCCGGCACGGCTGGCGGCGGTCACCCACGGCGGCTGGCTCGCCTTTCGCCAGGGGCTGGCCTACCTGCGCGGCGCCCCCCTCATCCTGGCCCTCAGCCTGGTCAAGGGCGGCGGGTCGCTCATCTGGGGGGCGGTCAACGTGCTGGAGATCACCTACGCGGAGTCGATCTTCCCGCTGGGCGGCAGCAGCGCCGGCACGTTGGGCATCATCTACACCATCAGCGGCCTGGGCACCGGCGTCGGCCCCCTCTTCATGCGCCGCTGGCTGGGCGACGCGCCGGCCCGGGCCCGCTGGGCCATCGTCCTGGGTTTCGGCCTGCTCAGCGCCGGCCTCTTCATCCTGGGCACGGCGCCGACGCTGCTCCTCTTCGGCCTGGGCACGCTGGTGCGCACCCTGGGCTCGGGCACGCTCTGGGTCTTCTCCGCCTCGTTGCTGCAACGCATCGTGCCGGACACGGTCCGCGGACGCGTCTTCGCCTTCGAGTTCGCCGTGCTCACCCTGACCCAGTCGCTCTCCATCTACTGGGCTGGCCTGGCCCAGGACTCGCTAGGGCTGGACGTGCGGCAGACCACGATCCTCACGGCCTGGGCCGGCCTGGGGGTCTTCGTCGCCTGGGGGCTCTTCTTCCTGCGCACCCGGGGGCGGGCGCTGCTCGCGCCGCCGCCGGCCTGATCGCGCCCCCCTCAATCCCAGCCTTCCTCGCCGAGCAGCGGCACAAAGCGCACCGGGCCAAGGTCTTCCCGCATGTAGGCGTCAGGGGCCACGCGCGTCAGGCGCAGGAGGTCCTGGGACTGGCGGCGGCGCCCCACCGGCATGACCAGGCGCCCTCCCTCGGCCAGCTGCTCCTTGAGCGATGCCGGCACGCCCGGCCCGCCGGCGGAGACGACGATCCCGTCATACGGGGCGTGCTCGGGCCAGCCGCGCGTGCCGTCCCCGTGCAACAGGAGCACGTTGGTCACCCCCAGCCTGGCCAGGCGCTCCCGGGCGTAGTCGACCAGGACCGCCTCCCGTTCCATGGCGAAGACGGCAGCGGCGATCTGGCCCAGCAGGGCGGCGACGTAGCCAGAGCCGGCGCCGATCTCGAGTACGTGGTCGTCCGGTCCGAGCTGCAACGCCTGGATCATATAGGCGACGACGTAGGGTTGGGAGATGGTCTGGCCCCGAGGCAGGGGCAGGGGGGTGTCGGCGTAGGCCTGGTTCTGGTAGTCGGCGGGCACGAAGCGGTGGCGCGGCACGGCCTCCATGGCCCGCAAGACCGCGGGGTCGTCGATCCCGCGGCCCCGAATCTGCGTGGCGACCATCTGAAAGCGATCGCGCCGCCGCTCGTCGTCGCCCTGTGCCGGCACGCCCATCCTCCCGCCAGACGACCTGTCGATCACTGCCCGCACCTGTGGATGGATTATTGTCCACTCATAACAAAAGCGCAAGGCATTGTCAACCTATTTCGCATAGTGAGGCTCTAAGACAGGAGCCACGCCGCTCACCCCCTTGCTCCCTCACGGCTGCAGCGACCGCCGGTCGCCCCGACACCGCATCCCCTCACCCCGCATCGACCGCCACGATCGCCGACGAGCAGCGTGGCTCGCGTCCCCACAGCCCAGGCCGGGATCCGCAGCCGCAATCCACAATCCGCAATCGGTCGCCCGCCCGTCGGCCCAACATCGGGTGTAGCACGCTGCGCCCCTATTCGCGGCTCACCCGCAAAATCCCCCCGTCCCGCGTCGCCAATCCCAACAACAACCCGTCCGGATCCCGCCACACCGTCGTGCCGTCCGGCCACTGGCTCATAAACGTCCACTCGCTCATGTACCGGTCGTGCAGCCGAGCGGCGTCCTCAAGGACCTCCAGATAGGGTGGCTCCGCCGGCGCGTTCAGGCCAAGACAGATCACGCCAGCGCTCTTGCCGATCAGGGCTCGCAGCTCGTCGGGCAGGTTCAAGGCGATCTCGTCCCCCACCGGCGGCGTGACGATGCGCCCGCGACAGACGCGGCAAACCCACAGACCGTCCTCGTCCTGATCCAGCGCCGGCGTGCGATCGCCCGGCGGGGCAGGGGGGACGTCGAGTGCCGTCCGGCCGCAAAAGTCGCAGTAGATCTCCTCGTCCATCGTCAGCACCTCCGTCGTCAGTGCACGGCCACCACGCCAAAGGCCTGCGGCCGGCGCGCCACCCGCCGAAAACCCACCCTCTGCAGGCGCTCGATGACGCCGCGGGTCACGTTGCGCCCGGAGCGCCGCTCCGGGTTACCGATGTAATGAAACAGGCGCCCACCCGGTCGCAGGACGCCCAAGAGCGCGCCGTAAAACGCGGCCGAGTAAAGCTCCCCGGCCAGACTGAAGGTGGGAGGGTCGTGGATGATGCAGTCAAAGCGCCCGCTCCCCAGCGTGGGCACGATCGCGGCCGCATCCCCCTCCAGCTGCTCGATCCGGGGGTTGCCAAACAGCGCCCGCGACCAGGGGTTCTGCCGGCATACCGCCAACACCGCCGGGTCCAGCTCGATCGTCACCACCTGCGCCGCCGTCTCCGCCGCGGCGATGGCCGTGTACCCCAGCCCCGTCGCCGTGTCCAACACCTGCCCCCACACCGGCCCCAGCGCCGCGATCTTCGCCCGCGTGTCCCGCATCGGATCCGTCCCCTTGATGCGGTGCATCGGGATGCCCGAGAGCAACATCGTCGGCGCGCCGGCCGTGGGCATCAGGCTGATCAGGCGGTTCGTCGCCGGCGAAAAGCGGGCGATCTTCGTCGGCTCCCCCGCCCACACCGCGTAGCAGCCGTTCTCGTCGTCGGCGATCGCCTCCAGCGCCGCCCAGCCCAACAACGCGCCGTCCGGCAGCCTCACGCCGCCATCCTCGAGCGCGACGCCGACCGCGCTCAGGCCCAGGTCGAGCGACAGGGCCAGCGCGCGCGTGCCGGCAGCCCACGCCGCCAACGCCGGCCGCGCCTGATAATGCGAGAGCACCACCGGCTCGCTCACGCCGGCCCGTCCGGCGCCAGCTTCTCCGCCAGGGCGTGGTAAAGGTGAATGGCGGTCTCGATCGCCCGGTAGTAGTAGCTCAAGACGTAATACTCATTCGGCGCGTGAGCGCCCTCCCCGGTGCCAAAGCCCAGGTTGGTGACCGGCAACCCCAGCTCCCGCTGGAACGCCCCCACCACCGGCACGGTGCCGCCGCCGCGAAAGAGCCGCGCTGGCCGGCCCCACGTCGCCGTGATAGCCTGTTGCACGGCGTCGACGGCCGGCCCCTCGCCAAGCGCCTCCACCGGCCAGCTGCGCGATAGGATGCGCACGTCTAGCTTCAACGTCTCCGTCGCAAAGCCGCGCACGAAGGCCACTAGCCGCGCCGCGATGACGTCCGGGTCCTGATCCGCCACCAGGCGCAGGGTGACCTTGAAGCCGGCCCGGGCCGGGATGATCGTCTTCATCCCCTCTCCCTGATATCCCCCATAGATGCCGTTGACGTCGCCGCTGGGTTGGGTCGTCTTGCGCTCGAGGACGCCCGGGCCGGGCGCCCCCCACAACACGCCCACGCCGGCCTTCCGCCGGGCCCGTTCCCCCTCGGCCTCCTCCTGGGCCCGCAGGGCCGCCAGGAACGCCGCCGACCGCGGTCGCACGGCGTCATAAAAGCCAGGGATCCGCACCCGCCCGTCCTCGTCGTGTAGGGCGGCGACGATCCGCCCCACCAGGTGGAGCGGGTTGTGGATCAGGCCGCCATAGGCGCCCGAATGCAGGTCGCGCGCCGGCCCGACCACCATCACCTCAGCGGCGACCAGGCCGCGCAGCGAGGTAAAGATCTCCGGCCGGTCCTCGTCCGACCCGCCGTCGCAGATGATGAGCAAATCGGCCGCCAGCAGGTCGCGGTGGGCTTCGATGCAGGCCGCCATGGTCGGCGATCCCGACTCCTCCTCCCCCTCGAAGAAGAACTTGACGTTGAGCGGCAGCCGGCCGGCGGTGGCCAGCATAGCGCTGACGGCGTGCAGGTTGACCATGACGCCGCACTTGTCGTCGATCGCCCCGCGGGCAAATAGCTTGCCGTCGCGGATGTCCGGGGCGAACGGGGGCGTCTGCCACAGCTCGAGTGGGTCGACCGGCTGCACGTCGTAGTGGGCGTAGATCAGCACCGTCGGCGCCGCCGGCCCGGCCTCGAGCCACTCGCCATAGACGACGGGATGGCCGGCTGCCGGCAGAAGGCGGCACCCCCGCAGCCCGACCCGGCGCATCTCGGCGACGATCCACTCGGCCGCCCGCCGCACCTCGGCCCGATACGCCGGGTCCGCGCTGATGGTCGGGATGCGCAGCAATTCCTGGAAGCGCGCCAGAAAGGCGTCCCGCCGGTCGCGGGCATAGGTCAGGGCCTCGGCCAGTTGTTGGTTCATGGGTCTTCCGGTGGGCGGCGCCACAAGACGCTTCTTAACATCGCCTCTCTATTATAACGACTGAGGGGATGGCGCGGAGTGGGCCGGCCGGAAACGGCCCCTTCGAAGTAAGAGGACCGGATGACGGAAAACCACGTGATGATGGAAAGGGTGCCTGAACTCGAGGCCCAGCTGGCCTCAACCCCGGAGGTGCGCCAGCAGATCGACGTGATGCACGCCCTGGCGCGCGAGCTGCCGCTGGAAGAGATCGACCGCGCGCTCACCCTGACCCGGGCCGCCTATGAGCTATCCTGCACGGACGAATTCACCGGCATTCCCTACATGAAGGGTCTGGCGGACAACGCCTACAACCGGGGTCTGTTCGCCTTTCGGCGCGGCGACTATCGCGAGGCGCTGGAACAACTGCTGGCGGCCCTGCCGCTGTTCGAGGAAGCCGCGTTTCCCGAGGGCGAGGCGAACGCCCTCAGCCTGCTGAGCGCCATCTACCTCCGCCTGGGTGACCTGGCCGAGGCCCTCTCCTACCAATTGCGCGGGTTGCGGGTCAGCGAAACGATGGGCGACGATCGTCTTCTGTCCCGGGCCCTCAATAGCCTGGCCATCATCTACTCCCGCCGCGGTGACTACCGCCAGGCAGTGGCTACCTTTCGCCGCACCCTGGGCCTGGCCCAGGCCATGGGCGACGCGCTGGCGCAGGCCACGGCCCACAACAACCTGTGCGTCGACTGCCGGCAGCTCGGCGACTACGACCTGGCGCTCAACCACGGGCAGATGGCCCTGCAGCTCAGCCAGCGGGCGGGCCGCAAGAACGCCCAGGTGGTCGCCCTGCACAGCCTGGCCGAGGTCCACATGGACCTGGGCCAGGACGACCAGGCCCTGGCCTACCTCCAGGAGGCGCTGGCGCTCAATCCCGGCTCCAAACGCAAGCACAGCCAGATGGCTCTGCTCCTGGACATCGGGCGCATCACCCGGCGGCAGGGCAAGGCGGACGAGGCCGTGCCCATCCTCCAGGAAGCGCTGGCCCTGGCCCAGGCGATGGAGGCGCGCGCCGACGAGCTGGCCTGCCACCAGGCGCTCTCCACCGCGTTCGAACACCGCGGCGACTATCGCCAGGCGCTGCTGCACAACCGCGAGGCCATGCGCCTGCAGGCGGAGGATTTCAACCGCGAGTCCGAGGACCGGCGCAAGCGGCTGGAGGTGCTCTACCGCACCGAGATGGCCCAGTCGGAAGCCGCGCTCTACCGGGAGAAGACCGCGGCCCTCGAACGCGAGATCGCGGAACGCGAACGGGTGGAGATGGCCCTGGTCGCCGCCAACGAGGCCCTGGCGGCCAGCAACGCGGAGCTGGACGCCTTCGACCGCACCGTGGCCCACGCGCTGAAGAACCCGCTGGGCGGAATGCTCGGCCTGGGCGAGCTCATCCTCGAGGCGCTGGACGAGGGCCGGCTCGAGGAGGTGCGGGCCCTGCTGCGCCAGCACCAGCACACCAATCGCCAGGTGATCGACCTGATCAACGATCTGCTGCTGCTCTCGCGCGTGCGCCAGGAGACGGTCACCCTGACCGCCGTCGACCTGGGCCGGGCGCTGGAGAAGGCGGTGGAGCGCCTGTCGCCCCAGATCCAGGAGAGCGGCGCCCGCCTGACCTTCCCCGAGACGTGGCCCACCGCTCGGGCCCACATGCCGTGGGTGGTAGAGATGTGGGCCAACTACCTGAGCAATGGCGTCCGCTACGGCGGGCAGCCGCCGCAGCTGACCGTCGGCGCGGAGCGGCACCCGGGCGGCATGATTCGCTGCTGGGTCCGGGACGAGGGGCCGGGCATCTCCCCCGCGTTGCAGTCTCAGCTCTTCGTGGAGTTCGGCCGCCTGCCGTCCAGCCACCGCGACGGCCACGGGCTGGGCCTGTCGATCGTCCGCCGCATCGCCGAGAAGTTGGGCGGCCGCGCCGGCGTGGAGAGCGAGCCCGGCCACGGGAGCACGTTCTACTTCGATCTGCCGGCAGCCTGAACGATTGCGGATTGCGGATTGGCGATTGCGCCCCTACACCCATCCCGCCAACACCGCCGCCACGGGCAACGTGTCCGTGCCGTCGCCCGTCCCGTCCTCCACGCTCCAGGCGGCACTCAACACCGCCTGCGCCGCCCCCCAGGCGGCCAGCCGCCGCCACTCGTACCCCAGCGCCTCGGCCAGCACGGCCACCCGCCGCGCCAGCAGCCGGGCCAACGCCGGCCGGGCCGCGAAGCCGGGCAGCGGGTTGTAAAGAAACGCCCCCAGGTCATACCCGGGGTCGCCCACCAGGCCCTTGGGATCGATGGCCGCCCACGTCTCGCCCGCCGACAGGATGTTGAAGTGATGCAGGTCGCCATGCAACAGTCGCGGCGCCGGCCCGCCCGCCAGGAGCTCCCGGAACAACCCCTCGGCCCGATCGACCAGGGCCGCCGGTAACGGCCCCGTCCCTCCGCCGTAGCGCGCCCGCAATCGCGCCAATCCCGCCGCCCAATCGGCCACGGCCGGGAACGGGTGGTCGTCCGGGGCCGGGCGCCACAGTCGCCGGGCCACCGCCGCCCCGATCCGCGTCGCCGCCTCGTCGTCGGCCACGGTCGACAACATCACGCCCGGCTCTAACCGCGCCAGCAACAACAGCCCCTCGTCCCCGTCCGCCGCCAACAGGGGCACGCACCCCCGGCCGGCGAACAGCTCCAGGGCGGCGATCTCCGTGTGCAGCTCCTCGCGCGGCACGCCGGCCTTGAGCACCACGGCCAGCCCGTCCGCCCGCCGGGCCGGGGCGGCGTAGTTGTACGACAGGCCGGGGAAAGGCGGCCCCAACACGAGCGACCAGCGTCGTTCAGCCTCGGCCAACAAGGCCGGCAGGCGGCGCAACCAGCGCGCGCCATCGCCCCCGAACGTGCTGCGCACGGTGCGGACGAACGGTGCCGGTAGGGCCGGGCGCGTCGTCATGCCCCTCGACCTGTCCCCCGGCGCCCGGACCCCGCCCCCCTCACGGCGCCAGCCCGGACGTCTCCAACAGCCGCTCCGCAGTCAGGGTGAAAATCTTGCCGAAACCGGCCACGAAGCGCGCCCGCCGGGGCGTGACGGCGTACAGGCTGAAGTCGGCCAGGCTGAAGTTGAATGCGGCCTGCGGCGCCCGGGCCAGGTAGCGGGTGCGAGCGATCTCGTAGGCGGTCTCGCCGGGTGGCAGCCGGACGGCCTCCCCCTCGATGGTGACCCGGGCGAGCGTCTGGGGATCCGCCGAGCGGTCGTCGGTCTGGGCGATCAGCAGGCTGACCCGGGGATCGGCCTGGATGTCCCGGGTGTGGCGCGCCAGGGCGCTGATGTGCAGATAGAAGGCGGAGAAGTCGGCCGCGGGCGCGAAGAGCACCAGCGACACGAACGGCGCGCCGTCGCGCAACGTGCCCAGGGAGGCCACGCGCTGCGTGCGGATCAACTGGGCCAGGAGATGTTGGGAGTCAGGATCCATCGCGCGCTCCTTTGGCGACGCGCGCCAGCCATAGGGCAACCCCCAGGGCGGCGAGCAGGCTGATTGTGATGGCGCCGTCGACCAGCGCCAGCCATGCCGGCAGCCAGTCCGCCGGCAGGAAGCGCCCGGCCACCTCCCCGGGCAGGCTCAGGGCGGCCACGAAGGCGGCCAG
>JBFGLK010000080.1:0-9282 GCA_041576195.1 Promineifilaceae bacterium (SeqCode) | reverse complement strand
GCATTGCAGGCAACGTTGCGCCTCTGCCCGGGCCTGGTGTTCGGTCAGACCCAGCACCACTTCGCGGAAGCCGGTGAGCCGCTCGGCCACTGGCAACAGGGCCGGTTGCCGGCGCGGTTCACGCCGGATCTGGCCGGAGGCCACCTGGCGGGCGACCTCCTCTCGCGTGATCTTGACTGTGGGCGGCACCGGCGCTGCCGGCAGCTCGAGCGGTTCTGCCTGTAGATAGCGGTGGATGACCCCAGCAACCTTGTGACCAAGAGCGACGGCGTCGATGATGTAGCTGGCGCCGGTCTTACGCCCGCCCACGACAAACAGGCCGGGGATTTCGCTGGCCAACGTCTGGCTGTCGACCGCGAGCTCGTCATAGCGAAGGTCCAGGTGGCAGAGGTCTGAGAACTGGCCGACGGTCACGATGACGGTATCGACGTCGATGGTGAGTTCCGTATCCGCTTCGACGCGAGGTCGGAGTCGGCCATCGCTATTCCGGGTCATGCCGCGGGCCGTTTGCGCCAGGGTCACGCCCGTCACCACACCGTCTTTGGACAGGATGCGTGTCGCCGTACGGTGGTCGTAGACGTGAATGCCCTCGGCTTCCACCGCCGCCATCTCCCAGTGGTATGCTGGCAACTCGCCGCGGGGCCGATCCAGGGCCAGGTGGACCTCGGCGCCCAGGCGTCGGGCCACCGCGGCGGCGTCGAGGGCTGTGATGCCACCGCCGACCACGGCTACGCGATCACCGATCGTGACGGGTTGGCCGAGGTTGATCTGGCGCAAGAAGGTGGCTGCCGGCAATACCCCTTGCGCCGCTTCCCCCTCGATCCCGAGGGTCTGGTCGCGCGAGGAAATGCCGGTGGCCAGACAGACGGCGTCATATCCCTCGCGCAGCAGGACCGCCGGGTCCTCAACGGGGCTGTTGAGCTTGAGGTTCACGCCCAGGGCCAGGATATCGTCGATATCCTGCTGCAAGACCCCCTTGGGCAGCCGGTGGGCGGGAATGCCCACGCGCATCATGCCGCCGGCGACGGGCAACGCTTCATAGACCGTAACGCCGTAGCCTATCTTCACCAGGTCATGCGCGGCGGTCAGCCCGGCGGGGCCGGCCCCGACGATGGCCACCCACTGCGGCCGGGTGCGGGGCACCGCCTCGACGCGCTCGCGCCCATAGGCCAGCGCATAATCGACGACGAAGCGCTTCAGGGCCATGATGCTGACCGGCTCGTCCGCGAAATGGCGCGTGCAGTTGCTTTCGCAGGGATGATGGCAGGTACGACCACAAACGCTGGGAAACGGGTTGTCCTCCTTGATCACGCGCAACGCTTCCCGATAGCGCCCCTGGGCGATGAGGGCGACGTATCCGTGGGCCCGCTGACCGGCCGGACAGCCTGCGCGACAAGGGGCTATGCCCAGTTTGTCGATCGCATAGGCCGTGGGCACGGCCTGGGCATACAGGCGATAGGCCGCCTGGCGCGTCTTCATTCCCTCTTCGTAGGGATCCGGTAGCGAGATGGGGCAGACCGCGGCGCAGTCACCGCAGCCGATGCAGCGTTCCGGAATCACATAGCGCGGGCGACGATGCAGCGTGACGGTGAAGTCGCCAACCGTGCCCTGAACGTCCAGCACATCGGAGTCGGTCAGGATCTCGACGTTGTGGTGCCGGCCAACGTCAACGAGTTTGGGGCTGATGTTGCACATCGCGCAGTCGTTGGTGGGGAACGTCTTGTCCAATTGCGCCATGTGGCCGCCGATGGCTGACTTCTGCTCGACGAGAAAGACCTTGAACCCCTGGTCTGCCAGGTCCAGCGACGCTTGAATGCCGGCAATGCCGCCCCCAACGACCATGACCGCCCCCACGGGCGCCTGATCCGAAACCGGCTGAGGCAGGCCCCTACTGCTCATTCTGGGTCGCACCTCCCTCGGTCTCAGCCTGCCACTTCCGCCGCTCCATTTCCGGCGTATTCAGATTGCGCGGAATGACGACGGTGAATTGGGTGCCAGTATTGCCGGCATCGTCCATCAGGTTCTCCACCGCGATCTCGCCATGATGCGCGTCCACGATCTTCTTGGCAATAGACAGCCCCAGCCCCATGCCGGTCACGTCTCCGGTGTTTCCAGCCCGATAGAAGTCTTTGAAGATGTGGGGAAGATCATCGGACGGGATGCCGGGGCCCTGGTCGGAGACCCGGAGATAGACGGCGTCCGGGTCATACCAGGCGCGAAAGGTCACGGTGCTGCCTGGCGGCGAGTAGCGAATCGCATTGCTCAGCATATTCGTGAAGACCTGACGCAATCGGCGCGGGGCACCCACCATAGGTTCAAATGCCGGGGGCGGCTCTACCTTGATGCGCACCTCCTTCTCGGCCGCCGCCAGCCGCACATCCTCGATGGCCTGCGTGCCCACTTCGCCCAGGTCAAACCAGCAGAAGTCGGCCTGGATCTGCTCCGGCCGCATCCGGGCCACGTCCACGACATCGCCGATCTGGCTACGCAGGTCCGTGACGCGCAGGATGCTGCGTTTGATCATCCTTTCCTGCTTGGGAGTGACTTCGCCAGCATAGCCGGCCAGCATCACCTGCAGGTAGTTCTCGATGGCCGCCAGGGGCGAACGGAGCTCGTGCGACACGATCGACAGGAAGTAGGTCAGGGTGTCGATGGCCTGCCGATATCGTCCGCCAATCAGTGCCGCCAATGTTTGCATGACCTTGAGGCCGGCCGCGGGGCGATCCTCCAGGAACTGGCGCAGCTTCTGCCCGTCAATGACGAGGATCCGCGTCGGCTCGACGGCGATGGCTGACGTCGAGTAGACGAATGGGCGGACCAGCGTGGAGAAGCCAGCCGACCTGCCCGGGCCTACGTAGTCGATAGTTGCGTTGCGCGGCGTGGAGTGCCGGCCGAGCTGCACCCTTTTCTCGAGGGCCAGTTTGCCGCGTTCGACGACGTACAAACGATCTGCCGGTTTGCCTTCGACAAGCACTGCCGCGCCTGTTTGAACCGTTTCCTCGTGGCAGAACGCTGCGATGGCCAGCAGGTCCTCCCAGGGGAGCGCGCTGAAATTCTCCGAATAGCCGAGACGGCGGGCTATGATCTCCGCTCGCGCGTTCGGGGAGTCTGTATCAGACATTCTTTTCCACCGCCAGCAAGCCATAGACGCGCTGGATCAGTTCATCCGGTTTCACTGGCTTCTGGACGTACGCCTGCACGTCCATGGCCATGCCTGTTTCCAGCTCGTAGCGTCTGCGGCTGGCATCCTCGATTACCGTGGTCAGGATCATAATAGGCAGCTGGGCGAAGCGCGGTTCGCTGCGCAGCGCCCGGATGACACCCCAGCCATCCATCCGCGGCATCAGCAGGTCCAGGATCAGGAGGTCTGGCACCTCTTCTTCAATAAGGTCCATGCAACGTCGCCCATCGCGGGCGGTGGCCAGGCGAAAGGGCTGGGTTTCCAGGACGGTGATGATGTTCTCGAGGATGTCTGGATCGTCGTCTACGATCAGGATATAGGGCGTTTCAGACATGTCACTCTCCGTCCGATCGCGGTTTGCTCGTGGTTGCTGCCTGCGCATCTGGCTCGGGCAAATCGCGACCCGTAACTCGCAATGGGTTGGGGCCCATCTGCCGGATCTCCGCGGCCTGTTCGGCGGCCGACCAGGCGAACTGGCCACCCATGGCCGAGGAGACGTTGATCATCTGGATCCGGCGACCCTCGAGACCAATGGCCGTCAGAAGGCTGCGCGCATATTCAACTCGCCGGCGGGCGTTTACATTACCTTCCAGGTAATGGCAATCGCCCTCCAGTCAGCCGGCCACCATCACACCGTCGGCGCCGTCCTCAAACGCCCGCAGCACGTACAGAACGTCGAGTTTGCCGGTGCAGGGCAACTCGATCACCTTGACGGCGGCAGGGTACTCCAGCCGCATCGAGCCGGCCAGATCGGCTGCGGCGTAGGCGCAATGCCGGCAGCAGAAAGCCACGATCTCTGGTTCAAACAGTTTTACGGTCATGCGGTCACCTGGTCGTCTTTGGCGGTTGGCGTCATGGCCACCGCCTGGAGCGGTACAAAACCCGTCTCGGCCGCGCCCCGTCCAAACAACGCGTCCACCTTCGACAGTGTCTGAGCATCCGTGTAGTGCATCAGCTGGATGGCCCGTGCCGGGCACTCCGACACACAGCTACCGCAACCATGGCAGACGGCGGGTTCGATATAAGCCGCGCCCATGATGTGGCCGACGCCCGTCAGGGTGCCACTGATCTGTGGCACGTCGTAGGGGCACAGGCGGACGCAGGTGAGACAGCCGACGCATTTCGTCGGATCCACGACGGCCACGCGGGCGTTCGTCAGCATCGTCTCCTGCGCCAACACGCTGGCGGCGCGTGACGCGGCCGCCTGGGCCTGGGCGATGGTCTCATCCAGCAGCTTGGGGTAGTGGGCCAGGCCGGCCATAAACACGCCATCGGCAGAGAAATCGACCGGCCGCAGTTTGACGTGAGCCTCCAGGAAGAAGCCGTCCATGTCGACCGGCAACTTCAGTCGCGTGGCCAGGGCGCGCGTGCCGGCAGACGGGACCACGGGCGTGCTCAGCACGAGCAGATCCGCCTTGAGGGTCAGGGGTCGATTCAGCACCGGCTCCCAAACAGAAACCTGGATAGGGGCCGGCGCCGCGGTCGCTTCGACCTCTGGCTTGCGCTCGAAAACGT
The DNA here is from genome assembly GCA_041576195.1 of Promineifilaceae bacterium (SeqCode). Lineage (GTDB taxonomy): Bacteria > Chloroflexota > Anaerolineae > Promineifilales > Promineifilaceae > JAGVTM01. Next base: position 4,586 of record JBFGLK010000080.1, on the reverse strand, counting down.
AACGAACAAACCGGATTCCGGCGCGCCGGGCTTCCGTATAAAGTCGCTCCTTGAAACCGTAGGTGCGAATGTCGCGATAGATGATGGTCACGTCCGCCGCCGGGTTCAGTGCCTTGAGTTTGAGCGCGTTCTTGAGAGCTGTCGTGCAGCAAATGCGTCCACAGTAGCGCTCCGCCGGGCCCACGCATTGAATCATGACAACCGAATTGGGCAACGACCCCAGAGGAGTTCCGGGCTGCGTGAGCCGGGCTCCCTCAGGCCCGTCTGCGGGCTCACCGGCCAGCAGGGACTCGAACTCTAACTGCGTCAGGATGCGCGGGTCTTGTCCATAGGCATACTCATGTCCCTTGTATTCGACTCCACCGGTGGCCACGATCGTGGCGCCATGCTGAACCTGGAACGCCTGTCCCGCACGCCGCAGCGTCGAGGTGAAGCTGCCCCTGAACCCTTCCGTATCCACAAGCTCGGTCTTCAAATGAACGTAGATCCGGGGGTGGTGATTCACGTGAGAGACCATCGCGGCCAGGTACTCGGCGGGCGTTCGCCAGGGCGATACTTCGCCAGCCCCGTTCTGGGCACTCGACGTGGCGGGATCCCCATTCCCGTTGGTAACGTGGTCGACGGTCGCGAAGTAACGCAATCGGCGGAGGTTGCCCCCAAGCATCGCCTCGCGCTCGACCAGGTGAACGGGGAATCCCTGGTCGGCCAGGACCAGGGCCGCTGTCATTCCGGCCGCGCCGCCACCAAGGATTAGGGCCGCATTGTTTACGGACACCTCCCGGGTCGCAAGTGGTTCCAGCAGGGCAGCCCGGGCCACCGCCATGCGCACCAGCGAGCGCGCCTTCTTGGTGGCGCTTTCCCAGTCATTGGTATGAATCCACGAGCACTGGTTGCGGATGTTAGCCATTTCAAACAGGTAGGGATTCAACCCCGCTATCCGCACGGCATCCTGGAACAGCGGCTCGTGCGTGAGAGGCGTGCAGGAGGCGACGACAACGCGGTTGAGCTCCAGGGCTTTCACCTGCTCGATGATGTGGGCGATGGTGTCCTGGGAACAGGTATATAGGTTACTTTCGGTATGCACGACGCCGGGCAAAGTGCCGGCATACGCCGCCACGTCGGGCACGTCCAGATAGCCACCAATGTTGGTACCGCAATGGCACACGAATACACCAATTCGGGGCTCTTCGCCTGACACCAGTCGTTCAGGCGGATAGGATTGCACCCGCGCGAGCGTGTGTCGGGCGCCAGCTATCAGTCGGGCGGCCCCGGCCGCGGCTCCGCTGGCCTCCACGACCGTTTCCGGTATGTCTTTCGGCTCCCGAAACGGCCCGGCCACGTAGATGCCGGGACGCGAGGTCTGTAAGGGATCGAACAAGGTCGAATGGCAGAAGCCGTAAGCGTCAAGCTGGATGCCAAGCCTACGACCGAGGGACTTGACCGAGTCGGAGATCTCCATACCGACCGAGAGTACCACCAGATCGAAACTCTCTTCGCGCACGGTATGGCCGCCATCGTGTGGCACGGCGTAGCGCAGGAGCAGATCCCCCGACCTGGCGTCTTCGTTCACGTCGCTGATGCGGCAGCGCGTGTATTTGACACCGTACTTCTTTTCCGCCCGGCGATAATACTCCTCATATCCCTTGCTGTAGGCGCGCGTGTCCATGAAGAACACCTGGCAGGTGACGGCGCCGTCACCGTTGCCGATTCGCGCTTCGGCCCGGGCGTGCTCGATCGTCATGATGGCTTCTTTGGCCGCGTACATACAGCAGACGGACGAGCAGTAGTCGCGACTTTGATCACGGCTACCAACGCATTGGAGGAAGGCGATCCGCTTCGGGCTGGCCCCATCTGACGGCCGCGTCACGTGCCCCTTGGTAGGCCCACTGGCCGAAAGCATGCGCTCAAATTGGAGGGATGTGACGACATTCGGGAAGCGCCCCAACCCGTACTCCTCTGAGAGCTGCGCGTTGTAGATCTGGTAGCCGGGCGCCAGGATGACGGCGCCGACGTCGATCGTCTCTTCCCAGGCGACCATGTCGTGGTCGATGGCGTTGACGCCGCAGGCGAAGACGCAGCTCATGCACTCCGAGCAGAGGCCGCAGGCCAGGCAGCGAGCCGCCTCGGCCCGGGCGCCGGCTTCGTCGTAGCCGCCCTCGACCTCACGGAAGTTGCCCACCCGCTCGGCGACCGGGAGCGTGGGCAGCGGCACGCGCGGCCGGCGCCGGATCTCGCCGCCGGCCAGGCGGGCGTCGAGCGTCTCCCGCCTCAGGTGGGCCACGGGCAGCTGGGGACGCGGCGGCGGCTCAAGCGCCTCGCCCTGGAGGTAGCGCTGGATCGACTGCGCCGCCTGGTGGCCGCTAGCCACCGCCTCGATGACGAAGGCGGTGCCGGAGACCGAGTCGCCGGCGGCGAAGACGCCGGGACGGGTGGCGGCCAGGGTGTTGGGGTTGATGGCGATGGTCTGCTGGGCGGTGACGCCGATGCCGGCATCCTCCGGGATGAAGGCCAGGCCGGCCCGCTGCCCTACGGAGAAGATAACCGTGTCGGCGACCAGGGTGTGAGCGCTGGCCGGCGCCTTCTCCAGGTGCAGGCGACCCGTCTCGTCGAAGCGGAAATCGGACACCCGGGCGCAGACGACGCCGGCGACGTGGCCGCTCCCGTCGTCGAGGATACGCTCGAAGCTGCGCCCGTTGTGGATGTCGATCCCTTCTTCGAGCGCCGCCTCGATCTCCCAGTCGTGGGCCGTCATCTGGTCGCGCCGCTCCAGGCAGGCGATCTGCACCTCGCTGCCCAGGCGCAGGGCCGTGCGGGCGCAGTCGAGGGCGACGTTGCCACCGCCCAACACCAGGACGCGACGGCCCAGCGGCGGGACCTCGCCGTTCTGGTAGCGGCCCAGCCGGGCGTCGCGCAGGAAGGCGGTGTTGATCAGGACGCCGTCCAGGTCCGCGCCGGGGATAGGCAGGCGCACACCCTCGTGGGCGCCGACGCTGATCAGGACGGCAGCGTAGCCGGCATCGAAGAGATCGTCCAGGTCTTCCACCCGCTCGTTGAGCCGCAGCTCCACGCCCAGATCGACGATGTCCTGTACCTCGCGCTCGACGATGTCGGTGGGCAGGCGGTGCTCGGGCACGCCGAGGCGCAGCATGCCGCCGGCCACAGGCATCGCCTCGAAGACGGTGACGCCGTAGCCGGTGAGGACCAGGTCCTGGGCGGCGGTGAGGCCGCACGGGCCGGCACCGATGATGGCCACGCGCTCCTCGCGGGTGCGGGGGGCCGGCTCGACCGGCTGGCGCGGCCCGGCGTAGACCTGGTCAGTGACGAAACGCTTGAGCGCCCGGATGTTGATCGGCTCGTCGACCAGGCCGCGGTTGCAGGCTGTCTCGCAGCGGTGGTTGCATATGCGACCGCAGATGCCCGGGAACGGATTGTCCATCTTGATAACGCGCATGGCGTCGTCATAGCGCCCCTCGCGGATGAGGGCGATGTAGCCCTGGGCCCGCTGGCCGGCGGGGCAGGCGTCGCGGCAGGGGGCGATGCCTTGCTTCTCGATGGCGTAGGCGTTGGGCACCGCCTGGGGGTAGAGCTTGTAGGCGGCGCGACGCGGGCCCAGCCCTTCATTGAAGGCGTCGGGCAAGATGACGGGGCAGACGGCGGCGCAGTCGCCGCAAGCGACGCATTTGGCCGGGTCGACGTAGCGGGGCGCGTGGCGCAGGCGAGCGGCGAAATGGCCCGCCTCGCCCTCGACGTCGAGTACCTCTGTGTTGGTCAAAATCGAGATGTTGGGGTGGCGGCCCGTCTCCACCAGCCGGGGGGAGATGGTACACATGGCGCAGTCGTTGGTGGGGAACGTCTTGTCCAGCTGCGCCATCTTGCCGCCGATGGCCGACTTCTTTTCGACGAGGTGCACCTTGAAGCCCTGGTCGGCCAGGTCGAGCGCCGCCTGCATGCCGGCAATGCCGCCACCCACCACAAGGACAGCACCGACCGGCGCATCCGGAGTGCGGAGTGCGGAGTGCGGAGCGGGGAGTGTGGCGTCCATTGCTTGCTTCCCTCGATCAGCGCGGGGGGCGGCCGCGGAAGCCGGGCTCTTCGTCGGGCTCGGGCAGGGGCGGGACAGGGGTGTGGCCGTTCTTCAGGGGGCTGGGCCCCAGGCGGCGCATCCGCTCGGTCATCGTCTGGGCGGCAGCGGCGAAGGTCTGGGCCTGGCTACCCGACATGAAGAACATGCCCAGCCGCTCGCCTTCGAGGCCGATCTCCTCCAGGAGCCGGCGCGCCCGCTTGACGCGGGCCAGGCCGCGCTCGTTGCCGCGGACGTGATGGCAGTTGCCCAGCGGGCAGGCCACTACATAGACCCCGTCGGCCCCCTGTTCGAACGCCTCCAGAATGTAGCGGATGTCGCTCTTGCCGGTGCAGGGCAGGCGAATGAACTTGACGTTGGCCGGGTATTGCACGCCGAGCGCGGCAGCCGTGTCCGCGGCCATGTAGCCGCAGTAAATGCAGTAAAAGGCGGTGAGCTCGGGTTCAAAAACCGGATAGATCATTATGGTTTCTCAGATAGTCGCCGGCCTGGCGACGGTCACGTC
>JBFGLK010000079.1:0-9337 GCA_041576195.1 Promineifilaceae bacterium (SeqCode) | reverse complement strand
CACCGGCGCCGGCGACGGGGACCAGGAGGCGCAGTTCGTCGACCCGGACGGCAACCGTTTCCTGTTGCATACGTGACCGCCGGTCGCCCCGACGCTCCTGTGCGGGCGCAATACACTGCGCCTCTACGCCTCATCCCCTTGTCGGGCGCAGCAGGCTGCGCCCCTACGTCCCCGATCGCAATCCGCAATCGGGCCTGTCGTGTCACAAATCACCCCCCTGGATCGTCTGGTCTTATGAAGGCGGATGCCAGAAGCGTCCGCCCCGGAATAATCAGGAGTGCAACCGATGACCCACATTCTACTAACCGGCGGCACCGGCGCCCTCGGGCGCCTGCTCCGGCCCCGGCTGCTGGCCGCCGGCCACACGCTCACCCTCATGAGCCGGCGGGCGCCGGCGCCCGGCGAGGACGACGGGGTCCGTTGGGCCATCGGCGACCTGGAGACCGGGACCGGGCTGGCCGAGGCCCTCGCCGGCGCCGAGACCGTCATCCACGCCGCCAGCCACCCCACCCGCCGCCGCGTCGACGTCGAGGGTACTGCCCGGCTCCTTGCCGCCGCCGGGGCCGCCGGCGCCGGCCACCTGCTCTACATCTCTATCGTGGGCATTGACCGGGTGCCGCTGAGCTACTACCGGAACAAGCTGGCGGCCGAGCGCCTGATCATGGCCGCGCCCGTGCCCTGGACCATCCTGCGGGCCACCCAGTTTCACGAGTTGATGGACCGGGTGTTCGCCGGCCTGGCTCGCCTGCCGCTCATGCTCTTGCCGGCACGCATCCCCATCCAGCCGATCGCCGCTGCTGACGTGGCCGACGCGCTCGCCGCCGCCGCCGCCGCGGGGCCCGCCGGCCGCCTGCCCGACATCGCCGGCCCGGAGGTCCTCCTGGCGGATACCATGGCCCGCCGCTGGCTGGCCGCAACCGGCCGCCGCCGCCCGATCCTCACGCTGCCCCTGCCCGGCGCCGTGGCCGCCGCCTATCGGGCCGGCCACAACACTGCCCCCGACCGGCGCGCCGGTCGGCAAACCTGGGCCGAATGGCTTGCCGTCAATCGGGGCGCCGGGTCGGGCGCGGCGGCAGCCCGGTCCTTGCTCGCCTGAATCCGGGTGCCAGACGCCATGGACGCCGACGACGCCGTCACCCCGCTGCGCCCGCTCCTCTTTTCGATCGCCTATCGCCTGCTGGGCTCAGTGATGGAGGCGGAAGACATGGTCCAGGAAACTTACTTGCGCTGGCAGGCCCAGGACTCGGCGGCGATCGCCTCGCCCCGCGCCTACCTGACCACGGTGATCACGCGCCTGTGCCTCGACCAGTTGCGCTCGGCCCGGGCCCGGCGCGAGACCTACATCGGGCCGTGGCTGCCAGAGCCGCTGCTCACCGACCCGGGCCGCAGCCCGGCGGACGCGGCGGTCATGGCCGATTCGCTCTCCATGGCGTTCCTGGTGCTGCTGGAGCGCCTCTCGCCGCTCGAGCGGGCGGTCTTTGTGCTGCGCGAGGTGTTCGACTACGACTACGCGGCGATCGCCGACATCGTCGACCGGAGCGAGGCGGCCTGCCGGCAGCTTGCCAGCCGGGCCCGGCGGGCCGTCACCGAACGTCCCCCGCGCGACACCCCGGCGCCCGAGGTGGGGATGGGACTGGCCCGGTGCTTTCTCGCAGCAGCGGGGGGTGGGGATATGGCCGAGCTGATGGCCGTGCTGGCCCCGGATGTCACCTGGACCTCTGACGGCGGCGGCCTACCCGGCGTGGCCCGCCGCCCAATTCGAGGCGCGGAGGCCGTGGCCCGCTTCGTCTTCGGGCTCAATCGCCTGGCGCCACCCGGCGCCGCCGCACGGCCCGTCAGCCTGAATGGCGGCCCTGGCGTGCTGGTGGAGATGGACGGCGCCCCCTACGCCGCCGTGGCGCTGGACGTCGACGGCGACCGCGTGCGCGCGTTCTACGCCGTGGTCAATCCGCTGAAGCTGCAAGGGTTGCACTAGATGGGACCCCCAAAGCCAGTACCTCTGCCTATGGATAACCGCCACCCGGCGCGTTACCGGCGATCGTAAAGACCCCACAGGTCTGGCAGACATGCGGGGTCCATAGTTCGGGTTCGGGCGACCGGCGGTCGCCCCTACAGCCCGATCATGCGATGAGCGCAGCAGGCTGCGCCCTTACTCTTGCGGCACCCACTGGTTCGTGCCTGAGGCCATCGTGGCCCAGGCCGGGTTCTCGTCCCAGTTGACGCTGCCGGACCAGGCGAAGCCGCCGGACCAGGCGAAGCCGCCGGACCAGGCGAAGCCATCGCTCCAGGCGGTGCTGCCGGACCAGGCGAAGCCGCCGGACCAGGCGAAACCACCGCTCCAGGCGAAGCCCCCGGACCAGGCGAAGCCGTCTGGCTCGAGCAGATCGTAGTCGCCGTAGAGGTCCTGCATGGCCCAGCCCTGATAGTGCTGCACGCCGGCCAGGTCCAGGCCCAGGTCCAGGCCCTGGTTGGCGCAGCCGGTCGCCGTGCTGTTCAGGGCGGCGTAGGCGTCGATCATGCCGGCACCCTGCTGGAAGACGCTGTACGCCGGCTGTCCCATCTCATTCACGGCCAACCGCGTCGTGCTCATCAGGCGGCACTTGACGTCGTCCGGCGTCAGGGTCGGATCCTGCTGCAACATCAGGGCGACGATGCCGCTGGTGATCGCGGTCGCCTGCGAGGTGCCGGACATGGTGAAGTAGCTGCCGCCGTGGGCATACTCGGGGTGCATCTGCCGCAGCCAGCCGTTCGGCGGCATCAGGCCCTTGACGTGGCCGCCGGGCGCGAGCAGATCGGGCTTGACGAAGCCCTCGACCGTCGGGCCCGCCGCGGAGAAGGGCGTCAGGTAATCGTCAGTTAAATCGTCGGGCGTGTAGTTGTCGGTCAGGGCACCGACCGTGATGATGTAGGGCGCGTTGCCGGGCACGCCGACCGTCATTGGATCGGGCCCGCTGTTGCCGGCAGCAGCCACGACGACAATGCCGGCCTGCCAGGCGCGCATCACGGCCTGGTTCAGGGGGTCGTCCCAGTAGTAGGACTGCGGCGTCGAGCTGAACGACAGGTTGAGCACGCGGATGTTATGCGTGCTCTGGTTGGCCACCACCCAGTCGATGCCGCGGATGACGTCCAGATAACTACCGGCGCCGTTTGTGTCGAACGCCTTCACGGAGACGAGGGCGACATCCGGGGCGATGCCGTTGTAGTCGCCGCCAGGCCCGCGCTTGCTACTGGCGATGAGGCTGGTCAGGTGCGTGCCGTGCCCGTTGTCGTCATTGGATTCCGTCGCCCCGCCGGTGGCCACCATCTGGTCCAGGATAGCGTCGTACTGCGCCAGAACCCGTGAGGCATTACCCGTGTCGCGATCCAGCCACGGGTGTGACCAGTGACCGGTGTCCACGATGGCCACGGTCACGTTGGCCCCGGTCAGACCCTGGTCGTGCACCGTCGTCGCGCTCGTGAGCGCGGGGAAGAACGTGTCCTGCGGCACCTCGGCGACCGGACCACTCGCCGGCAATCCGGTCATCTCCAGCCAGAAGCTGATGTCGGAGCTGCCGGGCCCGCCCTGGTGGATCTCCGCCGCCAGGACGTTGTCCCCGCTGACGAGCAAGGAGGGGCTGACGTCCGCCAGATACTCGGCGTCGTCGGCAAAGCCGCTGGAGACGGCATAGGTATTGAAGCCGACCGCCCCCTGCGGCATGTTGCCGCGATAGACCTCGGTGCCATTCAGGTAGAGGATGATGCCGTCGTCGCGCTTGAAGCGCAGCGCCAGACTGGCCAGCGCCGCCGGGTCACTCACGTTGAAGTGGTGGCGGAAATAGGTAGTGGGGTACTTGGCCTCGCTATTGGGCCCGTAGCCGACGACCGTGGTCTCATCGCCGTCGCCGTAGCCCAGCTCGCCGAAGCCAGCCGGCCAGGCGCTGTCGTCGAAGGCGGGCTCGCGCCAGGCGGCGCCGAGGTCCACGCCAGTATCGCGATACTTCCAGCTGGCGGCGTCACCTGGAATGACGATGATGCTCGGCGAGGCGGTGAGCTCGAGGCGGAAGCTGATGTCGGAGCTGGTGCCCGAGGCCTGGTGCACCTCGACCGCCAGCACGTTCGTGCCGGCTACCAGCGGGGCCGCGTCGATGCTGGCATTGATGAGGGCGTTGTCGTTACCGCTGGCCGACACGGCGGGCGTGGTGTAGGTGATCGCACCTGCCGGCATGTTGCTGCGCAGGATCTCCTGGCCATTCAGATAGACGACGGCGCCGTCGTCCCGCTTTAGCTTCAGGCTCAGGCTGTTGAACACGCCCGGATCCGGCACCTGGAAGCTCTGGCGGAAGTAGGTGGTGATGTGCTTCTGCCGACTGTCCGGCCCGTAACCGACCACGGTGGCCTCATCGCCGTCGCCGTAGCCCAGCTCGGCCGCCCCGGCGGCCCAGGCGCTGTCGTTGAAGCCGGGCTGGCGCCAGGCGACGCCCTGGTCGCTGCCATTGTCCAGGTACTTCCAGCTGCTGTTGCTGTCCACCAGGACGGTGCCGGTCGTGCCGCTGAGCCCCAGCCAGAAGCTGATGTCGGAGCTGCTCGGCGAGCCCTGATGGACCTCGACGGCCATCACGTTGTTGCCGGCAACCAGCAGGGCCGGATCCACGCTGATCTCAAAGACGGCATTGTCGTTGCCACTGCTAGAGACGGCCAGCGTCGCGAAGGTGATCGGCCCGGCGGGCATGTTGCTGCGGTAGATCTCGGTGCCGTTCAAATAGACGACCGCCCCATCGTCCCGCTTGAGGCGCAGGCTCAGGCTGCCATAGAGCGACGGGTCCGGCACGTGGAAGCCGTGGCGGAAATAGGTGGTAATGTATTTGGCGCTGCTCAGCGGGCCGTAGCCGACGACGGTGGCCTCGTCGCCGTCGCCGTAGCCCAGCTCGGCCGCCCCCGAGGCCCAGGCGCTGTCGTCGAAGCCGGGCTGGCGCCAGGCGGCCCCCTGGTCGCTGCCGTTATCCAGGTATTTCCAGGCGCTGTTCTCGGCGATCAGGACGGCGGCGCCGGTCGTGCTCAGGGTCTGATCAGCGTAAATCCGCACCAGCCCACGGCGCGCCAGGGCGTCGCGCTGCCACGCGCTGAGCTGCGCGCCGACGGCGTCGATCAGGGCCAGCTCGTGCGTGATCGTGCCGCCGACGGCCGTGACCGCCTCGGCCGCCGCCGGCATGTCGGGTCCCTGGACGATGTAGCGCTGGACGGGCCCAGACGCAATCAGACCCTGGGACCGGACCATCAGGAACGAGCCGGCCAGGAGCGCCAGAAGGATCACCGTCACCAATCCGCTACCGTTCCAGATGAATGCTTTTCTCGGCTTGCCCATCATGCTACCGCCTGTGATGATCGGGTACGATGTATAGATGGTCTACCTTATCTTGTAATGAGGTTGCCTTACGGCGAAGATTACGATCCGGTACCTGGACTAGTACTTGAGTCCTGGGAATCGGTAAGTGGTGACCGGCGCTTGAGCACCGGTGGCGTGAGAGATCGCTCTCTCTAGCTATTCTATGCCGCGACGGGCGCCACGTGCGTGTATTTGTGCGCGATTTGCGTGCAGAAGCGGGGAAATTCGGGATAAAACCTGGACCAGAGTACTGGTTGCGCGCCGGATAGGTGGCGACGGCGCGTCGTCGCCTATCGGCGCAAGACCAGGGGCAGATAGTCCAGGCCTGCCGGCACGAGCACCGGCGCCGGCAACACGCCGGCGCCCAACGCCGGGTCGGCGCGGGCCTCGCCGCCCCCTGGCGCCGCCAAGCCGTGTGATGTCCGGGTGAGGGATGGCCGCTTTCCCCTGGGAATCGGGTATGGGGCCTTCGTGAGAGATTATCTCAGCCAGCCACAGTAGATGACTGCCGGGGAATCTCCCCGGCGGTGTCCTACATCACCCGCCGAAACGCCGCCACGTTCTCCGCCACGTCCCCGTCACCGCCGAAGACGGCGCTGCCGGCCACGAGCACGGTCGCCCCGGCCGCGACCACCGCGGCGGCGTTGCCCGGCGTGATGCCGCCGTCGACCTGCAGCCAGGCGGGGGAACGCGCGTCGTCCAGCCGCGCCCGCAACCGCCGGATCTTATCGCTGCTGCCCGGCAGATAACGCTGCCCGCCAAAGCCCGGATTGACGCTCATCACCAAGAGGAGATCCGCCTCGGGCAGGATCTCCTCCAGGCAGACCAGCGGGGTGGCCGGGTTCAGGGCCACGCCGGCCTGGCAGCCCAGGTCCTTGATCGCCCCCACCGTCCGCTGCAAATGCCGGCACGCCTCGACATGCACGGTCAGGATGCCGGCGCCCGCCCGCGCGAACGCCTCCAGATAGCGATCCGGCTCCTCGATCATCAAGTGAACGTCCAGGATCGCTCCGGTCTCCTCCGCCAGCGGCCGCAACGCCCGCACCGCCAAAGGCCCCATGCTGATGTTAGGCACGAAGTGGCCGTCCATCACGTCGATATGCAACCAGTTGATGCCGGCAGCGGTCGCGTCGCGGACGTGCGCCTCCAGGCGGGCGAAGTCGGCGGCCAGGATCGACGGGGCCAGGTGAATCATGCCAGCAACCTCCGCGCCGCCTCGGCCACCGCCGCCGGCGTCAGGCCCAGCTGCTCGTAGATCACCTCGTAAGGCGCCGAGGCACCGTAACGATCCAGCCCAACGATCGCCCCGGACAGGCCAACGTACTTGCGCCAGCCGAAGGTCGACCCGGCCTCGACGGCCACGCGCGCCGTCAGGCCCGGCGGCAGCACGGCGTCCCGATAGTCCGCCGGTTGGGCATCGAACAGCTCCCAGGAAGGCATGGAGACGACCCGTGCGCCGATGCCCGCCTCGGCCAGAAGCGCCTGCGCTCCGAGGGCCACGTGGACCTCGGAGCCGCTGGCGATCAGGAGGGCGCGGGGGTCCGGGGCGTCGCGCAACACATAGCCGCCGCGGATGGCGCCATCGGGCGAGCGGATGCTCGCGTCGTCCAGCGTCGGCACACCCTGCCGCGTCAGGATGAGCGCGGTCGGGCCGGCCTGATGGCGCACGGCCATCTGCCAGCCGACGATCGCCTCGCCGGCCTCGGCCGGGCGGAACACGGTCAACCCCGGGATGGCCCGCAAACTCATCAGGTGTTCGATCGGCTGGTGCGTGGGGCCGTCCTCGCCCAGACCGATGCTGTCATGGGTAAAGACGTAGATCACGGGCAGGCCCATCAGCGCGGCCAGGCGGATGGTCGGGCGCATGTAGTCGGAGAAGACCAGGAAGGTGCCACCATAGGGGCGCACGCCGCCGTGTAGGGCCAGGCCGTTGAGAATCCCGCCCATGCCGTGCTCGCGGATGCCGAAATGGATGTAGCGACCGCGGAAATCATCCCGGGTCAGATGCTCGGCGCCGGCCGGCCGAGTCTTGTTGGAGCCGGTGAGGTCGGCCGAGCCGCCGATCAGGTTGGGCAGGTGTGGGGCAATCGCCTCGAGCACTTTGCCGGCACTGGCCCGCGTGGCCACCGCCTTGCCTGGCTCGAAGGCCGGCATCTCGTCGGCCCAGCCGTCGGGCAGCGCGCCGGCCAGGAACGCCTCGTACTCGGCCGCCGGCTCCGGGTGGGCCGCGCGGTAGGCCGCCAGACGCTCGCGCCACGCTCGATGCGCCGCCGGACCGCTGCCCGGTCGCAGATAAGTGACGGCCGCCTGCGGCACCCGGAAGGGCTCGTCCTCCGGCCAGCCCAAAGCCCGCTTGGTCAGCCGGATCTCATCCGCGCCCAGGGCCTCGCCATGGGCCTCGCTGGTGTCCTGCTTGTTTGGACTGCCATAGCCAATGTGGGTGCGGCAGGCGATCAAGGAAGGACGGTCGCGCTCGGCCCGGGCGGCTTCGATGGCCGCCGCGATGCTCGCCGGGTCATGTCCGTCAGCAGGCAGAGTGTGCCAGCCGTAGGCGGCGAAGCGCCCCGGTACGTCTTCGCTCCAGGCGAGCGACGTGGCACCGTCGATCGTGATCCCGTTGTCGTCGTAGAAGACGATCAGTTTGCCCAGGCCCAGATGGCCGGCCAGCGCCCCCACCTCGTGCGAGATGCCCTCCATCAGGTCGCCGTCGCTGGCGATGACGTAGGTGTGATGGTCTACAATCGTATGCCCAGGCCGGTTGAACCGGGTCGCCAGCCAACGCTCGGCGATGGCCAGGCCCACGGCGTTGCCCAGCCCCTGACCCAGCGGCCCGGTGGTCGTCTCTACCCCCGGGGTGTGCGTGTTTTCCGGGTGACCGGGCGTCAGGCTGCCCCACTGGCGCAATCGCCGGATCTCGTCCAGAGTCATCGCCTCATAGCCCGCCAGGTGCAGCAGACTGTAGAGGAGCATGGAGCCGTGCCCCGCCGAGAGGACGAAGCGATCGCGGTCCGGCCAGTTCGGGTCGTCCGGGTCGTGCTTGAGGAAGCCGCGCCAGAGCACGACGGCGACGTCGGCCATGCCCATCGGCATGCCCGGATGGCCGTTGCCGGCGCGCTGCACGGCGTCCATCGCCAGGCCGCGGATGGTGTGGGCGGTCAGAGTGTGGAGGTCTGGGGGGGTCATGGGGGTCTCCCTGTGTGGGTGGGTTGGTCAGCTGGTTCGCTAGTTGGTCAGTTGGTTGGTTTGTTGGTTGGTTGGTTTGTTGGTTGGCTAGCTGGTTGGACAGCAATCCGGCATATCAGCAAATGAACCAATGAGCCAGCGATCAAACTCACGAACTATCAAACGATCAAACCGCCAACCCAGCAAACGCTTCACGAAACGCCTCCGGGATCCGAATCGGCCGGCCGGTGGCCAGGTCGACCCAGACCCATAGGCCGCGCCCGCGGGCCAGCAAGGCGTCGTCGGCCGTCCGGTGGATGGTGTAGTGGCGCACGGCGGTCGCCCGGCGCGCGTCGCTGATCCAGGTGGCGATGGCCAGCTCGTCGTGGAGCAGCGCCGGGCGCACATACTCCACCCGGAACTCGCGGGCCACCAGGCCGAAGCCGGCCGCGGTCATGCGCTCCATGGGCCAGTCGTGAGCCGCGAGGACGTCGATGCCGGCATCTTCCATGTAGGCCACGTAGTTGGCGTTGTTGACGTGTCCCGCCGGGTCCAGGTCGCGCCACTGCACCTGGCGCCGGGCGGTGAAGACGCCGATCGTTGCCGGCGGCGGCTCTGGGAAGGGCGGTCGCCGCTCGCCCGGATTGGCCTGTCCCTCAGGCAGGAAGGCGGCGATCATCGCTGCCGGCACCGCCACGGGCTGAAAGGTGGTCGAGTCGACGTAGACCCACTCGGTGGCCCCCTCGGCCACGACTTCGCCGCCGTCCAGGCTCATCTCGTAGCGCCGCCGCGACCGCACCCGGCGGAAGTCCT
>JBFGLK010000078.1:0-9356 GCA_041576195.1 Promineifilaceae bacterium (SeqCode) | reverse complement strand
GCCGCGGGACCGAGCAGAGGCCGCGACGCGTCCAGCAGGCGCCGGGCGACGTCGTCCAGGCCGCTGAAGTCGAAGCCCTCGGGAAGGATGGTCGGGGCGTCCGCTACGTCGTCCAGCTCGGCCATCCGCTCTGGCCCGAGCCGGGCGATCAGCCGGGCTCGGGCGAGCTCGACCTGCCAGTTCACCGACAGCTGCCAGCCCATCATCTTCGGCCAGCCAAACAGGTCGGCGACCGTCCACGGCTCTGGCTCGAAACGCAGCAGCGTGAACTCAATAGGAAAGACGCCTCGGGCCAGAAAGGCGTTTATCCCAGCCAAATAGGCCTTCAGGTCGTCGCCCGACGCCGCCAATGCCGCCTCGGCGTCTGCCCCGGCAGCGCGCTGGAGGCCAAGTATTCGGACCCAGCGGTCGACGGGGAGCGCCACGCGGCCGAGGATCTCGGCCAGCCTGCCGCTTGCCAGCCGGCGCTGCATCTCCATTTGCCACAGGCGATCTTGCGCATGGACGAATCCCTGGGCAAAGAACATATCGGCGCGGCCGTTCGCCGAAATATGGGGGACGCCCCAGCGGTCGCGGCGCACCTGGACATCACTCGTAAGCCCAAACACAGGCAGGGCGCCATCGGTCTGCGGCAATGGCCGTTGCAGCAGCCAGTGATAGACGCCACCGGCGGCGCCGACGGCGGCCGCGCCGAGCAAAGCGCCCAGGGCCGGCCAGTGGCGGTTAGCGGCCATAGTCGGCTGGCCCATCGTAGGCCGGCAGCAACGGGCCGTGCGCCGCGATCAGGTCGTCCACGAGCGCCCAGATCTGGTCGAGGTCGAGCTCCGCCGCCGTGTGCGGGTCGAGCATCGCGGCGTGGTAGATGTGATCTTGACGCCCGGTGAGCGCCGCCTCCACTGTCAGCGCCTGGACGTTAATGTTCGTCTGCATGAGCGCCGCGAGCTGCGGCGGCAGGGAACCGACGCGCGTGGGCTGCAGTCCATTGCGATCGACGAGACAGGGCACCTCGACACAACAGCCCGGTGGGAGGTTGTCGATCAGGTTGTCGTTCGGCACGTTGCCGTAGATGACGCGCGGCTGGCCGGTTTCGATGCTATGGATGATGAGCGAGCCGTATTCGCCGCTGTGTTCGACGGGGAGCGGCCGATCCATGCTTTCCAGATGCCGGCGCAGATCGGCCCACCCGGCGATCTGGAGCTCGCACCGGCGCAAGTATTCATCCAGGGGGATATTCAGGCGCTCGATCAGATCGGGACGATCCCGCTTGATGTACCACGGGACGTATTCGCTCAGGTGCTCGCTGGACTCGGTGACGAAGTAGCCAACGCGGCCGAGCAGGTCATAGCGGACGCGATTCCAGTCCGGCGCCCGTCCTTCGGTGACGACGCGAAACAGCTCGGGGTAGAGATCCTGGCCGTCCTGTTCAAAACGCAGGTAGAAGGCCAGGTGATTGATGCCGGCACAGAGATAGTTGATCGCCTCGACCGGGCGACCGATGTCGGCCGCCAGCTGCGCCGCCGTGCCTTGCACACTGTGGCACAGACCGACTGTCTGGACGGCGCTGGCCCGGCTCAAGGCCCAGCAATTGATGGCCATTGGATTGACGTAGTTCAGGAAGAGGGCGTCCGGGCAAAGCGTCTCCATATCCCGGCAGATGTCCAGGAGCACCGGGATGGTGCGGAGCCCGCGCATGATGCCGCCGATGCCCAAGGTGTCGCCTATGGTCTGGCGCAAGCCATAGCGCCGGGGCACCTCAAAGTCGGTGACCGTGGCCGGGCGATAGCCACCGACCTGAATCATACAGATGACGTAGTCAGCCCCGTCGAGCGCCCGCCGGCGGTCGGTCGTGGTCAGGATGGCCGGGCGCGCACCGGTCGTGTCCGCCACCTTGTGGGCGACGAGCTCAGTCGTCTCGAGGCGGTCGGGATCGATGTCGTGCAACCGAATGTCGGCCGCCGCCAGCTCGGGAAACAAGAAGATGTCCCCCAACAGATTCTTGGCGAAAACGGTGCTGCCGGCACCAATGAAAGCGATCTTGGGCATCCGGTGACCTTCCTTGTGCTGTCGCGTCAATGCGCGTCAGTGTAGCCGCAGAAGGGCCATTCCGGCAACGCCGGGGCCGCCTGCCCGGTTGACGTTTGCTCGGCCTCTCGTTACGATCCCGCGGCGATGAAGCTGGCCATCCTCTCCGACATCCACGGCAACCTGCCCGCCCTGGAAACCGTGCTGTCCCATGTCGACGCCTGGGGCCCTGACGCCGTCGTGGTCAACGGCGACGTCGTCAATCGCGGACCCTGGCCGCGCCGGTGCCTGGAGGTGATTGAGGACCGCGTGGAACGTCAGGGCTGGCGACTGGTGCGGGGCAATCACGAGGATTATGTGGTCAGCAATGCGAACCCAGGTCTGCCGCGCAGCGGGCCGGCATTTGACATACGGCGCAATTCCTGGTGGACGTATCAGCGGCTGGAGGGCGACGTTGGCCGGCTGGCTGCCTGGCCGTTTCGCCTGGACCTGATCGGGCCGAACGGGCGATCGCTGCAGATCGTACACGGGTCCGTGCATAGCAACCGGGACTCGATCTTTCCTGACATTCGAGACGAGGCGCTCCGGGCTAAGATGAGTGGGCAGCCAGCCGTGTTCGCCACGGCTCACACCCATCGCCCATTCGAGCGCCGACTCGGAGCGACGCTCGTCGTCAACAGCGGCTCCGTCGGCGTGCCGTTTGACGGCGACTATCGGGCTGCCTACGCCCGTCTGATCTGGGCCAACGGCGGCTGGAGCTCGGAGATCGTGCGCCTGGACTACGATCGGGAGGCGACCGTGCGGGGTTTCACCACGAGCGGCTTCATCGATGGCGGCGGTCCCCTGGCCCGGTTGATGTTGCGCGAGCTCCTGTTGGCGCGCTCTTTGACCTTCGCCTGGGATCAGCGCTTCCACCGGGCCATCCACGAACGGCGCCTCACCGTCGCCGAGTCCGTCGACCGATTTCTGGCGGATCTCAACGGCACGTGACGACCATAGGAATGGAGACAATGGAAACAGAACGACCCGACCTGACCGGCGTGCCGGCACCTGTCATCGCCTATATTGAGGCGCTCGAAGCGCGCCTGACCGCAACCCGGCGACAGCCAACGGCGGACACTGGCGGCGCGGAGGCGGACCCGAGCGAGCCACCGACGACCATCCAGGTTGTCACGGCCAGCGCCGCCGGCCTGGCCAAGCGAACGCCCCGCCACCTCTACGGGCGTCAGCGGCGCGGAGGCATGGGGGTGTTTGACGTGCAGCTTCCGGAAGAGGATCCGCCGTGGCTTCTGACGCTGGCCCCGGCGGACGCGCCGATCCTCCTGGTGACCAACCACGGGCGCATATTCAAGCGTATCCAGGCCCAGATCGCCGCCAGCGACGAGGTTCGGGCGCGCGGACAACTCGTCGGCGGCGGCCTGCCCTTCCGGCCTGGCGAGCACCTCGTCGCGCTGGCGCCGGCGCCGGCGGAGGGGTATGTGATCCTGGCCAGCGAGCGCGGTTGGGTGCGCAGGATTCATTCTAACTACGTGGGCCGGTCCATGATCGACGGCACGAGCTTTCACGATATCAAGGAGGGCGGTTACCTGGTCGGGGCGACGACGTCGCCGGGCGACCGTCATCTGTTAATGGCTACGCGAAGTGGGCAGGGGATCCGCTTTCGCGAGGTACAGGTGCCGGCACGCGGCTGCCTCGGCCTTCGGGTGGCGCCGGACGACCGCGTCGCCGGCGTCGCCGCCGTAGCCGCCGGGGGCGCCGTCTTCGTGGTCACCGCAGACGGCAAAGGCACCACCCGGCTCATGAGAGGCTTCCGCGAGAACAAGGCGCCCGGAGCTGGCGGCAAGGCGCTGATCAAGGCTAGCGCCGTCATCGGCGTGACTGCCGTCGACGAGGCCGACGACCTGTTCCTGCTCTCGCGCCAGAGCAAGATCATTCGCTTTGCGGCGGCCGACGTGCCGGCCAAGGAAGGAGTCGTACAGGGGGTTAACTGCTTCGCGCTGCGGGTGGACGAGGTGGTCGCCGTCGCGCGGGCCCGGCTTCAAGCCAACGCCTTGCAGAAGCACGGCGAGACCGCCTGAGCTGGCGCTCCGCCCGCATCGGGCCAGCCCCCGCCAGCCGGATCAGGCGCGCTCGTCCGGCGCCTGGACCGTCGACTCCAGGGCCATCGAGCGCTCGAACTGGCGCTGGCCAATACGGGCCAGCCCCAGGCTCAACACATAAAGGACGATCAGGGGCGCCATCGTCAGCAGCATCGTCACCGGGTCGACCGTCGGCGTGACCGCCGCCGCGAGCACGGCGATGATCACGAGCGCCGTACGCCATTGACTGCGCAGCGTGGCCGCGCTGACCAGCCCGACGCGGGCGATCAGGTAAAGCACGACTGGCATCTCGAAGCTGACGCCTATCCAGAAGAGAAAAGTAGTGACGAAGCCCACGTACTCCTGGCTCGTCCACTCGGTGACGAAGACCGTGTTGAGGAAGCCGTCCAGGAATCCGATGGCTGCCGGCAGAAGCACGAACCAGGCAAAGGCGACGCCCAGCAGGAAAAGGAAAAAGGCGCTGGGCACAAACACGTAGACGTAGCGTTTCTCGCCCGGTCGCAGCGCCGGCTCGACGAACTTCCAGACCTGGATCAGGATGATAGGCATGGTCAGGATCGCGCCGGAGAGAAGCGAGATCTTGAAATAGGTCTCCAACCCCTCGGTGGGGCGCAAGGTCTGGAGGAGCTCGCCATAGGGGGCCGTCAGATAGCCGAGCAGGAACTCGGCGAAGAGGAAGCTGACGAAGGTGGCGACAAGCAGCCCGCCGGCAACCCAGACAAGACGATGACGCAGCTCGTTTAGGTGGCCGAGCAGCGTCATCTCAAGTTCTTCGCCCGAACTGGGCTCGACGGAACGGGCCGGCGTGGCTTCTCCCGCCATAGGTTGATCTCCGGCGGTCACGCCGCCGGATCGTCAGCCACTTCGAGCGGGCGCGGTGGCTGAATGGTATTCTCGGCCGCTTCGACCGGAGGCGGCGCGGCGGCCAGCTCTTGCATCGTTTCGCGCAGGGTCTGGCGTGTTTCGGTGCCGGCGGTTTGCACCCCTCCCATCAGCGCCCCTGGCGCGCCACGGATGTCCCGGCCGATGGAGTCCATCTGGCGCCCCAGAGTCTGGACCTCGCGAAACGCCTCGCGAACGTCTTCCGCCTCCAGGGTGTCAATCTCCTCGTTGAGCTGCGTTACGAAGCTACGGTAGTACCGCTGCGCCCGGGCCGTCCACAGACCGAGCAGACGTGCTACACGCCGGATCTGCCTGGGGCCCATGAGAAGACCTGCCAGGAGCAGAATGACAAACAGCTCTGGGGCGCCGATGCCGAAGATGCTGTCCATGAGTGGGAATCGACTAGGGCCGAGCCTGGCGGCCAGCCCGGCCAACGGGCTACTCGCCGTCCGGGGCGGCCTCAGCAGCGCGCTGCTGCTCCTCTTCGTCCTTGCCCTCGCGCACGCCGGAGCGGAAAGCGGAGATGCCTTTGCCCAGCTCTTCGCCGAGCTTGCTGACACGGCCAACGCCAAAGACGAGCAGGACGACCGCCAGAATGATGACCCACTCCCAACCTTGAATCGTCATTTCTCACCTCAATTGTCGCCGGCTGCCGGGGCAACGCGGCGGCGTAATCCGCCCGCATTATACCACAGGGCCGTTCTGGAAGGACGCTGTCTCGCGGGTCCAAGGAGCGCCTCGGGACGCCGGCTACGACTCGGTGTCATCCGGGCAGGCGATCAGCACGTCACGGTAAAGAAGAAACCAGTCGGGCAGCGTCCGATAGCGATCCAGAGGCCGCACAATCAGGCCAACTTCCGCCTGACCATTGCCGGCCAGCGACTGGACGGCCCCGGCCAGGGCATAGGTGTTGACATCCTGGTACAGGGTCAGCGCCGGCAAAGCCTGGTCATACAGTCTCTGGAAGCGCTCATAAAACGCCTGCCGCTCGGAGAGGGGCCACGTCTGGCGCGCCTGTTCCAGGGCCTCGCTCGCCCGCCGATTGTTCCAGCCGCCGTAGTTCTGGCCCCGTACGATGGCCTCCTGGCTCCAGAAATCGTAGAGATCCGGGTCTCCCAGCGGTGCGACTTCCAGGATGGCTACGTCGAACGCGCGTTCCGCGAGCCGTGCGGGTAGCTCGGCGATGGGCACTGGCTGGAGCGTCACGCCCACGCCCAGGGCCGCCCACTGGCGGGCGATCTCGGCCGCGGCGGCCGCCTCGATCGGCTGATCCCCATGCACCAACCGCAGTGCGAGCTCCGTGCCGTTCTGGACCCGCGCGGTCGCACCCTCGGCCAGCACCCAGCCGGCCGCTTCCAGGGCCGCGGCGGCGCCGGCGGGATCGTGCGGGCGCGTCGAGTGCAGATCGGGCCGGTAGGCCCAGGAGCGGGGCAGGTAAGGGCCACTCAGGGGGAGTCCTTGCCCGTTCAGCGCGCGGTCGATCAGGGCGTCGCGATCGACGCCGGCTGCGAGCGCACTCCTCACGGCAAGGTCGCGCATCGCCGGATGACCTGTGGCCGTGAGGTTGAAACGCAGCTCGGTGAAGCGGGGTGCTGGCCAACTGAAGAGACGCACATCCGGCAGCGCCGCCGCTGCCGGCAGGGCGGCAGGCCCCACCTGATGCAGGGCGACGATCTCGCCGTCACGAAACGCGGAAAGCATGTCCGCCGCCGTCGAGAAGAAGCGCAGCTCCAGCCCGGCCAGGTTCAGCCCCCCGCGCCAATAAGCCGGGTTTGGTGCCAGCCGCAGGCGGCCGGTGCGCACCCAGGTGTCGGACTCCACCACGAAGGGCCCGGTGCCAATCGGCTGGCGGTTGAACTCCAGCGTGGGCAGGGTGGCGGCGCCGGTCCCGGCCAGCAGGTGGGCAGGCAACAGACCGCGGGTCGTCGCCTCCAGAAAAGGGGCGTAGGGTGCCGGCAGGGAGAAGGTCACCCGGTCGCGGGCGAGGACCTCGATCTCTACCGCCTGCCACAACGCCTTCAGGCCGCCGGGACCGGGGAACTCTGGGTCCTGTAGCAGACCGTAGGTGAAGGCCACATCCGCGGCTGTGACGGGCTCCCCGTCATGCCACCGGGCTCCTCTGAGGGTGAATGCGATCGTACGCCCGTCCTCGCTCACTTCCCACGAGCTCGCCAGGTCCGGCACCAGGCGGCCGCGCCCATCGTAGGCCGTCAGCCCGTTAAAGAGCAGGCTGCTGATCGCACGGTCAATGGGGTTGGCGTCTGCCAGGAGTGGGTTGAGCGCCTCCGGACGACCGACGAGGCCCTCCACCAGATAGCCGCCCGATGCCGGCACTGATACCGTGCAAAGATTGGCGGTGCTTGCCTGGACAGTCAACAGGGCTACTAGGAATCCAAGGCAGGTCAGCGCCAGCAGCGCTTGCAGACGAAGATTGGGTTTCATCGACGCGACGGCCGCCCGGCGGCCCACCGGCCGGGCGCCTGCCAGATAGGGCAGGAGGGGGAGAAGGGCGCGCTACTGCTGCCCGACGGCGATAAAGGTGAGCAATGTCACGACGAAGAAGGCGATGCCGAAGTAGATCGTCAGGCGATGCATTGTCGCCTCGACGCCGCGCTTCGTACGAAAGGTCGCGCTGGTGTCGCCCCCCAGGAAACCACCCAGATCTGATCCTTTGCTTTGCAGCACGATCAGAACGATCATGACGAGCGCCAGGACAATCTCGATCACACTAAGGTAAGGGGCAAACGGGCTCAAATCCATATCTTGTAATTCCTCACTACAGCGGCAGGCGTAGGCGCCTACGCGACGGGCATTATAGCAGGCGGCCAGATCGCCGTCGAACCGCTTGATCCCGGCACGCACTCGCCCCTATACTACCCGTAGCCACGGGACGCGTCGCTCTGGCAGGCGAAGGGGAAGGTACCATGCTTTGGTTACAGATGTCGCGCGATGAAGATGTTGGGGGCGAGGAGTGGGACTTCAAGCGCTGCGTCTGGACGCCGACCCGACGCCGAGACGGTCGCCGCTGGGCCTATTGGGACACCATCTTTCGAATCGAGAGCGGCGATGTCGTGGTCCATCTGCGCGGGACGGGTGTGGACGCCCATTTCGTGGGCTTCTCCGTCGCCAGCTCCAACGGCTTTGTCACGGAGGCGCGCCCGCCGCAGCCCGGCCCTTGGGGCTATGCCAGCCGCTTCTACAAGGCGATGCTCAAGGACTTCACGGCGTTTGCCACACCGCTGCAGCTTGCGTCTGTGATGCAGTCACGCCAGGCGGCGCTGCGCGCTTACTACGCCCGCAATCGAGCGCGCCCGCCCGAGGAGCGTCGCCTCTTATTCTACGTAATCCAGTCTGGCAAACTACAGTGCCTCAACGGCGCCTATCTGACCGAGGTGGACGACGAGCTGGCCAGACTGATCCTCGATGCGAGCCTGTTGAGAGGCGGTCACCAGGCCCCGTCCTCGGTCATCGACGAGGTCGACACGCAGGCGCAGCTAGAGACGCTCCGCCGCCGTGTGCGGCAAAAGGCGTTCTCCGATGCCGTTCGAGAGAACTTCGAGTTCCGCTGCGCCTTTCCAGAGTGCGACGTGGCCGAGCGGGCGTTTCTGGTCGGCGGGCACATCGCTCGCTGGACGGTGGATGAGGCGCGGCGGCACGGCGTTGAGAACGGCCTGGCACTGTGTTTAATGCATCAGCGGGCGTTTGACCTCGGGCTGTTCACCCTGGACGATGACTATCGCGTTTTCAGTCTGCCAGAGCGACTCTCCCAGAGCGCGTGGGCTGAGCAGCACATCGCCCCCTTTCTCGGGCAGCCGCTCCGCACCGGCGCTCGGTTGCCGGCACGCGGGGCGCTCGCCCGGCAGCGCGAGCGCGTCGGCCTTCCCCTGCCCGCCGGGCCGGACCCGGCTTCTGGCTGATGCCCGCGCCGCCCTGATGGTCGCACCCGCTCTCGGCGGGCCGTTCATTTGCGGAATGACCCGCATCAACTATAATTGTGAGTCGGCTCGGGAGCGCGACGTTGATTCGGCGCGACGGCTGCCTGGGCTGAAGATCACTGCGGAGGCAGACGATGTTGACAACAACGGAAAAAGCCGAACTGATCGATCGTTTCGGCCAGCACGACGGGGACTCCGGCTCGCCGGAAGTCCAGATTGCCATCCTGGACGCGCGCATTCGCCAGCTCCAGGAACATCTCGGCCAGCACCGGCATGACGAAAGCTCACGCCGGGGCTTGCTGAAGATGGTGGGCAAGCGTCGCCGTCTGCTGGCCTACTTGCGCGACAACCATCCGGAGCGTTATCGGGCGATCCTCGAGGCGCTCGGGTTGCGACGTTAACAAGTGAAAGATGCGCG
>JBFGLK010000077.1:0-9389 GCA_041576195.1 Promineifilaceae bacterium (SeqCode) | reverse complement strand
TGGCGCTGGTAGACGGGCAAGGGGCCCTCGTCGGGCCAGAGTTGGAACTCGGCCAGGTAGAGATAACCGCGCCGGCGCGGACGTTCTCGTTGGCGGAGGTCGAGCAGTCGCTGGAGGTGGCCTTCGGCGGCGTGGCGGCGCTCCGAGGCTACGATCTGGCGCCGCGTGAGGCCGCGCCGGGCGAGACGGTGACTCTGGTCCTCTATTGGGAGAGCCTGGCTGTCACGGAAGCGTCGTTCACGGTCTTCGTCCAGCTGCTGCGGGATGGCGACATCCTGGCCCAGCAGGATAGCCCGCCGCTGGGCGGAGGACGGCCGACGACGGGCTGGTATCCGGGGGAGTTTCTGGCCGACCCCTATCGGCTGGTAATCCCGCTCGGGGCGGAGCCCGCCGACTATGGCGTGATTGTGGGGCTGTACGATGCCGGCAGCGGCAGCCGTCTGACCACGGCGAGCGGGGACGACGCGGCCACCTTGCCAGACACAGTGAAAGTCAGGCCGGCGGTAGGCGCACCGTGAACGTGCTCCCGCGTCCGACGCCGTCGCTGGCCACGGCCACGTTGCCGCCATGGGCCTCGACGATCGCCTTGACGATGGCCAGACCCAGCCCGGCGCCGCCGAGGTCACGATCACGGCTCGGCTCGGCGCGATAGAAGCGGTCGAACACGCGGGGCAAGTCCGCCTGGGCAATGCCCCGCCCGGTGTCCATGACGGTGAGGATGGCGCCCTCGGGTCCGCCCTCCAGGCCCACGCGGATCGTGCCACCCTCCGGCGAATAGGCAATAGCGTTGCTAAGCAGGTTCTGCACCACCTGGCGCAATCGCCCGGGGTCGACCTGAGCAGTTGTCGCTTCGGTTGGCAACGCAACGGACACATCGATCCGCTTCTCCGCGGCCAGGGGGTGCACCGCGTCGACCGCGTCCCTCACGGACCCGCGCAAGTCGATACGCTCGCGCTGAAGCGGCAGCTC
The DNA here is from genome assembly GCA_041576195.1 of Promineifilaceae bacterium (SeqCode). Lineage (GTDB taxonomy): Bacteria > Chloroflexota > Anaerolineae > Promineifilales > Promineifilaceae > JAGVTM01. Next base: position 8,420 of record JBFGLK010000077.1, on the reverse strand, counting down.
GCGCGCTTCGGCCAGGGCCAGGTCGTGCAGGTCGGTGACCAGCCGGGAGAGCAACAGCGTCTGGTCCGAAAGCGCGACGATCTCTCCGGCGTCGAGCGGAAAGACGCCGTCGAGTATGCCCTGGAGGTTGCCGCGCAGTACCTGCACTGGATGGCGCAGCTCGTGCGTCACGTCCGCCAGCATGTTGCGCCGCAACGACTCCGATCGCTCCAGCTCGGCCGCCATCTCGTTAAAGGCGCGGGCCACGGATCGCAGCTCCACGCTCCCTGCCTCCGGCACGCGGTAGGCCAGGTCACCCGCCGCCACGGCGCGGGCCCCTTGCTCCAGCTCCCCCAGCGGTCGGACAAGGCCGCGGCTGAGCAGCACACCCACCGCCAGCCCCAGGCCGCCGGCGACCGCCAGGGTCAGCCGCAGCGAGCGCCAGACTCGCTCGGTGATCGACTCCTCGAAACGCCTGAAGCGCTCCGGTGGGATCTGGGCCAACACCTCATCGGGCAGCTGTTCGGCGGGCGGGGGTGCTCCCGGCCACGGCGTGAAACCCAGCTCGCGCATCAATGGGGGCGCAAACGTAATCAGGACGGCCACAAGCACAAAGACCAGAGTCAGGCGGACCCAAAGTCGATTCACAAGGTTGTCTCCGGCGGCACCAGCCGATAGCCGACCCCATAGACCGTCTCTATCCACGTGGGGCGACGCGGATCCGGCTCGATCTTGCGCCGGAGATTGCGCACATGGCTATCCACCGTGCGGTCGATCCCATCGAAGTCATTGCCCAGGGCGGCGCGGATCAGCTCGCCGCGCGACCAGACGTAGCCTGGGTGCTTCATGAGGACCCTGAGAAGCTCGAACTCGGTGGCCGTCAGCTCGACAGGGTCGCCGTCGAGCGTCACCTGACGCCCCTGTGCGTCCAGCTCCAGGCCGCCGACCCGCAGCACGGGCGGACCTTCGGGGCGAAGGAGGCCTCGCTCGACGCGAAGGCGGGCGCGCACGCGGGCGACCACTTCGCGCGGATTGTATGGCTTCGTGATGTAATCGTCCGCGCCGAGCTCCAGGCCAACGATCTTGTCTGCATCGGTGACCCGGGCGGTCAGCATGATCAGGGGCAGCGTGGCCAATCGGGAATCGGCCCGCACCAGGCGGGTGATATCCCAGCCATCGCGGTCGGGCAACATCAGATCGAGCAGGACCAGATCGGGTCGCTGGTGGCGCATCAGCTGCAAGGCGGTCTCGCCGTTGTAGGCGACCTGGACCTCATAACCGGCCTGCTCCAGGTAACCCCGCAACAGGCGGACCACGGCTCGATCGTCGTCGACGACGAGGATCCGCTTGGCGTTCATGCCGGCATTATACGGCGGGCCGCCGGCACTGGTCTACTCGCGGGCGCCGAGCCAGCGATCGGCGACCGCGGCGGCGTCCAGGTCGGCGACCGTCGGCAGGGCCTCCAGGGCCGCTATCACCGCTGCCCTCACCGCCGCCGGGTCGGCGCCGCTTTCCGCGACGATCTCGGTCAGGGTGGCGCCATCGGCCATGCGCGTCTGTAGGTCCGCCGGTTCTGTGCCGATCAAGGCGGCGACGGCGGCCAGCACCGACTCCGGAATGCCGGCCAACGCCGGCGCCTGGCCGGTCTTCGTCTCTAGCAGACGGACGACCATACCTATCAGGGCCAGGGACTCGCCTTCGTCGCCGGCGAACCTGGCCTGACGGGTGACGATGTCGTCTTCGCTGAGCGTTCCGGTGCCCGGGAACTCGCCACCGAAGCCGCCGCCAAAGCCGCCACCGGGTCTGCCGCCAGGCCCGCCTCCAGGCGCACCGCCGGGTCCGCCGCCCACAAAACCTTCTGGCCGGGCGGGGAAAGCACCGCCCGTCGCGGCGGGAGCGCCGTTGACACCGGCGCCGCCACCTCGGCCAAAGCCGCCAGGGCTGAGCTCACCATGCCGAGCCAGCTCGGCCATGCTGTCCGTGTTCAGCGCCATGGCGGCGATCGCTTCCAGCTGTGGCCCGGTCATGGCCCTTTCGATCTGGCGCCGGAGACCGTCGAGCTCAGCCTGGGCGGCGGTGTCGCTTGTGCCAAGCGTCTGCAGCGCCTGCCACAGGGGCAGCAGCGTCTCGGCCTGCGGCACATCCACCGCCAGCCCGGTGTCGTCGAGCTGGACGGTGCCCAGGGCCAGCTGGCCCGTGAGCGAGAGGGCGTCCGGGTAGTCATCGGTGAGCACGGCGTCGCTCGCGGTCGCGGTGCCGCCGGCGTCGGCGCCGCAGGCGGCCAAAAGGCCGGCGGTCAAGAGAAGCAGCAGAGTGGCAATGCGTCGCATGTTATTGTCTCCAGGCGATCGGTCGCGCTCGGCGGGGGCGGTCGACCGGGAATCAAACTACTCGTGGCGCAGGGCGTCGATCGGATCGAGCCGGGCCGCCTTGTTGGCCGGGTAGAAGCCGAAGAAGATACCGACGCCGGCGGCTGATCCGAAGGCCAGCAGGATGGAGCCGGGCACGATGACTGTGCGCATGTCGCTGGTGGCGCCGAATAGGTAGGAGCCGCCAATGCCGGCAGCCACGCCGATAAGGCCGCCGACCAGGCTCAGCATCAGGGCCTCCGTGAGGAACTGCAAGCGGATGTCATTGGGCGTCGCCCCGACCGACTGGCGGATGCCGATTTCCCGCGTGCGCTCCGTGACGCTGACAAGCATGATGTTCATGATGCCAATGCCGCCGACCACCAGCGACACGCCGGCGACCCAGGCGAGCAGGTTGCGGAAGGCCTCCGTCGTCGCCCCCTGCGTCTCGATGACATCTTGCTGTGTCTGGAGCGTGATCGGCAGCTCGTCCACAGTCAGGCCTTTGCTGCTTGCCAGCTTGAGCTGGATCTGCTGAATCACGGCATCCATGTCCGCGTCGGGCGTGATCTGGGCGTAGATGATGCGCACGCGATCGCCGACGAAGCGGGCGAACTGACTGGGTATGAACTTGGCGAAGACCAGGGTGATCGGCGTGTACATCTGGGCGTCGAAGTCCGTGTTACCCACGACGCCGCGCTCAGCGGCGACGCCGATGACTGTCAGCCGGGTTGTGCCCACGGTGATCGACTGGCCGATCGGATCCGTCTCGCCGAAGAGCTCCTGCGCCAGGCCGTGACCGAGCACGACCACCTTGGCGGAGCGCTCTACCTCAGTTTCGTTGAAGAATCGGCCCTCGGCGATACGTACCTCCCGTACGTCCGGGAAGTCGGGCGTCGTGCCGACGAGGGGCACGTCCGTCAGCGTGCCGGCCTCCGCCCTCACCGTCTGCGTGGTCATCTGGTCCACGAGCGTTCCGGTGACGCCGGCTACCCCGGCGACAACCGCCGCGTCGTCGTAGACGAGCGTGGGACCAGACTCCGCGGCGCCAGGACCGCCGCGGCCAAAGGAAGCCTGGATGAAGACCAGGTTGGCGCCGAGCCCCTGGATGCGCTCGGCGATGGTCGCCTCGGTGCCGGCACTAATGGCCACCATAGTAATGACGGCAGCCACGCCGATGATGATGCCCAGCATCGTCAGCAGCGAGCGGGCCTTGTTGCGCAGGATGCCTTCCCAGGCAATGCGGGCGGTCTCGAGCGGGCTGATGAACTCGGCCGCGGCGCCGGTCGCTTCCGCCGGGACGCCTGGCTCTGGTCGGACGCCGGTCAGCACTTCCTGCGTGGTGGTCATTGGACACCTCCTTGGCGCCGATCGGACTCCAGCCGGCCGTCGACCAGATTGATTACCCGCTCTGTCTGCTCGGCGATGTACGGCTCGTGTGTCACCATGACGATCGTGCGTCCCCGCCGATGCAGCCCGTGAATCACGGCCATGATCTCCTCGCCCGTCTTCGTGTCGAGGTTGCCGGTGGGTTCGTCCGCCATGATCAGGAGCGGATCGTTGACGAGGGCCCTGGCAATTGCCACGCGCTGGCGTTGGCCGCCGGACAGCTCATTGGGCTGGTGGTGTGCCCTGTCCGCCAGGCCGACGGACTCCAGCGCCCCCATCGCCCGCTCCTCGCGCTCCGCCGGAGTAAGCCGCTCCAGGCGCTTGTAGACGAGGGGCAAGGCAACGTTGCGCAAGGCGCTTGTGCGCGACAAGAGGTTGAACGATTGGAAGATGAAGCCAATGCGCCGGTTGCGGATCGCGGCCAGATCGGTCCGGTCGAGTCCGCTGACGTCCTCCCCGTCCAGAAGGTAGCTGCCCGTCGTCGGCCGGTCCAGACAGCCCAGGATGTTCATGAGCGTGCTCTTGCCAGAGCCCGATGGTCCCATGATGGCTACGAACTCCCCCCGCTCGATCCGCAGGTCCACTCCGTCAAGGGCCCGGACCTGGATATCGCCCATGCCGTAGTGTTTGTGAAGGTCTTTGGTTTCGATTATTGGGAACATGGCTACACATATCGGACTGTGGATTGCGGATTCAGGGACATTCCGCAATCCGCGATCAGATATCCGCAATCTACTGGGTTTCCACAATCCCGGTTGTCACCAGGTCGCCCTGTTCCAGTCCCGAGAGGATCTCGGCAAACGTGAAGTCCATCAAGCCGACATTGACCGGTCGCAGCTCCAGCTCGCCATCGACCACGATAAAAACGGCGTAGCTGCCGGCTGAGATTTCGCGCAGCGCTTCGACCGGAACGAGCAGGGCGTTTGTGGTCTGCCCGCTGATCACGTCGACCGTGGCGTTCATGCCCACAGGCAGCGACTGCGGCTTGGCAAAGGACGAGTCGTCGAGTTGGACCAGCGCCCGCACGACGCTTACCCCCCCGGACACGGTCAGCTCAGGGTCGATCTGGACGACGTGGCCGGAGAAGGTCTGCTCGGGCAGGGCGTCGAAATTGACGTCGACCCGGTAGTTGTGCCCAATCATGTTCAGGTCGGCTTCATCAAGGAAGATCTCCAGCATGGGCTGGGCGAGGTCGGCCAGGACGATGAAGCCACTCGGTGCTGACTCGCCGACGCCGCCGTTGATTGCCATGACCGTGCCGGCAATCGGCGCCGTCAGCACGGTGCCGGCCACCGCCTCCTCCGCCTGGGCGACGCTGATCTGCGCCGCTTCGAGGCTCAGCACGTGCGACTCGCGATTGAGCTGCGCCTGCTGCAGGGTGAGTTCGGCCTGGCGCACGGCTCGCTCGGCGGCGGCGAGCTCGTCGTTGCCTGGGCCGGCCTGCGAATCGGTCAACGACTGTTGGGCGCTCAGCAGGCTGACCTGGGCGCTGAGCATGCTGCTGTTGCTCGTGCGCGCCACGGTGGAGCCGTAATTCAGCTGAGCCACGCGGAGGCTTTCCTGGGCGCGCAGAAGGGCAGCGTCGGCCCGCTCGCGCTCGGCCTCGAGCTGCGGACCGCGACGGGCATCACCCAGCTCCCACGCGCGAGCCGGGTCGTACGCGGTGTCGTACGCCGCCTGTGCGTCCGTCAGATCGCGCTCCGCCTGCTCGACACCGATCGCGCTCACGGCGATGGAGTTGCCGTCGGCGGCGTTCTGGCCGCGGGACGCGTCGTAGCTGGCCTGTGCGGCCGCGAGACTCGCCTCCAGCCGCGCGATCTCATCCGGGTCGGCGGTCCAGTTCAGGAGATCGTCCAGGGCGCTCCGCGCGCTATCCAGGTTGAGCTGCGCCTGAGCCACGCTGATGTCGTCGTAGCTCAGCCCGACGCTGGTGGCCGTTCCGTCGGTCTGCATCCGCGTCTGCTCCAGCTGCAGTCGGGCGCTGGTTAACGCTTCCTGAGCGTCCGCGTCGTCCACCCAGGCCAGGACATCGCCCGCGCTCACCCGGTCGCCGACGGCGACGAGGATCTCGCTCAGGACCCCGGCCGTGCCAAAGCTCAGGGAGATCTCCTCGGCCGGGATCACGCTGCCGGCACCGGTGGCGGCCACCGTGATGCCGCCGCGGCGCACCGTCGTCGTCTGCACCTCGGGTTCGGCAACCTCGGCCGCCTGGGCCTGGCTGGTGAAATACCAGTAGCTCCCGGCGCCCGCGGTGGCGAGGATGGCCAGCAGGATCATCCATGTTGTTCGTCGCTTGCGCATGTCGGTGTTCCTCAAACTCAATCGGATCGCACGATGCGAACCAACCGGTACTCTAGCCCTTCAATGTGCAGAACTCGTGCAGAGCCGGTAAAGAATTGGCATCGTCGCCGGACTGCTGGCTGATTGGATGGCCGGGGCGACGGTTATGCACTGCTCAAGATCGGTCCCTGCGTGTTCGGGCGATCGAGGGCGGACAGCGGAGGCGGCACGAGCGCGGCCATGGGTCTGGTCCGGGTTCGATCGTGGCGGAACCGGGCTATAATCGCCCTGATGAGTCGAGCCACCCTGCACCGCCTGGCCGCCTCGCCCTGGGCGACGCTCCTCCTTTTGGCGATCGTCGGCGCCCCGGCCGCGGCCCCACTCATGCGCGGCGCCCCCTGTTCCGATGACTTCGCCTTCCACCTGCTTCGCCTGATCCAACTTGACGCGCTGCTGGGTGACGGCGTCTGGATCAGCCGCTGGGCGCCGAACATGGCGTTCGGCTATGGGTATCCCCTCTTCAATTTCTACGCCCCCCTGTCTTATTACATCGCCGCGCTGGTTGGACTGATGACGCCGGATCTCGAAGTCGCCCTGCGCCTGACCTTGGCGCTCGGCATCATCGGCGCCGGCGCCACGACCTATCTGCTGGCCCGCGACTATGTGGCGCGCCTGCCGGCACTGGCCGCGGCCACAGCCGTGATGTACGCGCCCTACCTGGGGTACGATGTCTACTTCCGGGGCAACGTGGCGGAGTCGCTCGCCTGGGCGGCGATGCCCCTGGCCCTGTGGGCCGCCGGACGTCTGGGCCGGCGCGACGGGCCGGGCTGGCTGGCGGCAGCCGGGATCAGCTACGCGGCCGTCCTGCTGACGCACAACGTCTTCGCCCTGATCTTCAGCCCGCTGCTAGCCCTGTTCGCGCTGGCGGGAGCATGGGGCGGGAGAACGGGCCGGGGCTGGCGCATCCGACGGGTCGTGGCCGGGCTGGCGCTCGGGCTGGCCCTGGCAGCGTTCTTCTGGCTGCCGGCGTTGCTCGAGCGCGACCTGGTGCACAGCGATCGTCTGCTCGTGCCGCCGGACTCCGTCTACTGGAACAACTTTCTCGGCCTCGGCGAGCTGTTCGCTCCGCCTCAGGTCAGTCGGCCCGACCTCGTCAACCCGTCGCCGCCGCGTGGGCTGGGGCTGTTGCCGGCACTCCTGGCGTTACCCGCCCTGGCGGCGCTGCGGCGACGCGGGACCGTTGGATGGCGACTGTTCGTCGTCGCCGGCGCCGCGCTGTTCGGCTACGGGCTCCTGACCCTGGCACCGTCCACCCCGATCTGGGACGCCGTGCCGCTCCTGGAGTTCGTGCAGTTTCCCTGGCGCATGCTTGGCCCGGCGGCGATTTGCCTGGCGCTCCTGGTCGGGTTAGGCGTGGAGGAGCTGCGCGCGGCCGGTCGGCGGTCTGCCCCCATGCGCGTCGCCGCCTACCTGCCGCTGATCGCCCTGCCGCTCAGCGGGCTTTTCTGGTTCACCCCTCGCTATTGCCCGGCGCTCTCGGACACGACCGCCGCGGCGATCGTCCCGTTCGAGCAAGCCACGGCGACCATCGGCACCACGGCCGGAGGTGAGTATGTCCCGCGGACCGTGACGCGTTATCCGGCGGAGCCCGCCACCGTGCCGTTCCTCTGGCCCGATGGCCCGGTGGTGAGCGAGCAGCGGCGCCTGCCGCTGGGCATGATGGCGAGCGTGCGGGCGTCCGCGCCTTTCACGGCGACGGCGACCCTGTTTGCCTATCCGGGCTGGCAGGCGACGGTCGATGGCCGGCTGGTGCCGGTGGCGCCGACACCGGAGACCGGGCTGGTCACCTTCCCCGTGCCGGCAGGCGAGCATGTCGTCAAGGTGCGCTGGCGCGAAACCCCCATGAGGCTCGCCGCCGATGCCGTCACCGCCGCGGCCGCGTTGATGGCGCTGGCCCTGGGCGTCGCCGGACTGCGTGCCAGCCGGCGCCACGAAGCAGCCGCACCGGAGGCGGGGTGGTCGCCCGCCGACTGGATCGTCGCTCTGGGCATGGCTGGCCTGCTGCTTGTCATCGTGCCGCGCGTGGACAGCCCGCTGCGCCGACCGTTGCTGGCGGCCTCGAGCCCGGCTCAGGTTCCGCTGGAGGTATCCTTTGCCAACGGCCTACGCCTCGTCGGCTATGATTGGCAGACCGAGGGGCTCAATCGCTGGCGCTTCGACCTCGTCTGGGCTGTCACCCGGCCGCTCGATCGCCCATTGCAGACGACGCTCGAGCTGGCCGACGAGGCGGGCCAGCTCTGGTCGGAAAAGGCCAGCACGCTGCCCCGCGACTTCCGGGAGCCCCCCGACGCCCGCGCCTGGCCGGCCGGGCAGGCCGTACTCGACAGTCATCAGGTCGAGCCGTTGCCGGGCACGCCACCGGGT
>JBFGLK010000076.1:0-9398 GCA_041576195.1 Promineifilaceae bacterium (SeqCode) | reverse complement strand
CGGCTGTTAACCGCAGGGTTGTTGGTTCGAGTCCAACCTGAGGAGCTGAAGCGACATGAAGGCGGTGACTTTGCACCGCCTTTTTCTGTTTGGGGGGCCATATCGTGGCTGAGGTATAATCGGCAGCGGTGGGCGCCGCCCGCTGGCGCACGGTTGGCGGCCCGCCGGGCTCCGTCAGGGACTATCCCTCGAGCATTGAAACGCCGCGAAAGGACACCTTCATGAACTACCGACCCGTTGCCCTGATCATTCTCGACGGCTGGGGCATTCGTGAGATGCAGGACGGCAACGCCGTCGTTCTCGGCGAGACACCAAACTACGATCGCTGGAACCGCACGCTGGAACGGTCCGTGCTGGACGCCTCGGGCGAGGCCGTGGGCCTGCCAGACGGGCAGATGGGGAATTCGGAGGTCGGGCATCTGAACCTGGGCAGTGGCCGCATCGTCTATCAGGACCTGACGCGGATCAATCGGGCCATTGCCGATGGCTCCTTTGCCCATGTGCCGGCACTGGTCACCGCCCTGGAACGCGCCACGGAGCGCGACGGCAAGGTTCATCTAATCGGACTGTTCGGCCCAGGCGGCGTGCATAGCCATAGCGATCACCTGTATGCGTTGCTGGACATGGCTCACGAACAGGGCCACGAGCCGATCCTGCACATCATCACCGATGGCCGCGACACGGCGCCGGAGAGCAGCCTCGTGTTTCTGGAACAGCTCGAGGCATATCAGGCGGAAAAGCCGGTTACGGTTGCGTCGGTCAGCGGTCGCTACTACACGATGGACCGCGACCGTCGTTGGGAGCGAACCGCTCGTGGCATCCGGGCCATTGCCCGGCATGAAGGCCACGACGGACGCGTGGCGTCCACCGCCCGCGAGGCGATCGCCCGCTGCCACGCCGAGGGCATCACCGACGAGTTTATCGTCCCAACCGCGATCGAGGTGGACCGCGATGTGACCGTGCAGCCCGGCGACAGTCTCATCTTCTACAACTTCCGGGCCGACCGCATGCGGCAGCCGGTTGAGGCGTTCGCCATGCCGGATTTCGACGGCTTCGAGCGAGATCCCATCGAAGGGCTGACCATCGTTACCATGACGAACTACGACGACCGACTGCCCGTTGTCGTGGCCTTCCCCGACGTCGATCTGGCCGATGTATTGGCCGAGGTCATCAGCGCGCAAGGCCTGAAGCAGTTTCACGCCGCCGAAACGGAGAAATACGCCCACGTGACGTACTTCTTCAACGGCGGGCGAGAAGAAGCGTTCGACGCCGAGGCGCGCCACCTGGAGCCATCGCCCAAGGTGCCGACCTACGACCTTCAGCCGGAGATGAGTGCCCGGCCGCTGACGGAACAGGTGCTACGCCGCCTGGCCGAGGAAGACGACGCCTTCATCCTGGTCAACTTCGCCAACCCCGACATGGTTGGTCATACGGGCGTGCTTTCGGCGGCCAAAGCCGCCGTGGAAGCGGTGGATGAGTGCGCGGGCAAGATCGTGGACGCCGTCGTCGCCAAGGGCGGCGTGGCGTTGGTAACTGCCGATCACGGGAATTGCGAGCGCATGATCGACTTGAAGAGCGGCCAGCCGCACACGTACCACACCACCCAGCCGGTGGCCTTCTTCGTCATCGGTCATCATGGCTACGTCAACCTGCGGCCCCGCGGTATCCTGGCGGACGTGGCGCCCACCATCCTCGGCCTGCTCGGACTGGCGCAGCCGGACGCGATGACCGGTCGCAGCCTGATCGAGTAGAACTGCGGCCGGCCAGGGATCGCGCCGCCAGGAGACGCCGCATGCCAGATCTCGCCGTCGCCGTCGAAGGCCTGGCCAAGACCTTCGTCGTGCGCCACAAGGCCCCGGGGCTCAAAGGCAGCCTGCGCGCCATCGTGCGGCCCTCGCGCCGGGACGTTGAGGCGGTGCGCGAAGTGAGTTTCGCCATCCAGCCAGGCGAAGTGGTCGGCCTGATTGGGCCAAACGGTGCCGGCAAGTCCACGACCATCAAGATGCTGACGGGTATCCTCCACCCGACGCGGGGAGACGCCACCGTGCTTGGCCTGGTACCCTGGGAAGACCGGCGACGCCTGGCCTATCACATCGGCTCCGTCTTCGGCCAGAAGCCCCAGCTCTGGTATCACCTCCCCCCGGAAGACACCTTCCGCCTGTTTGCCCGGATCTACGAGCTGGACCAGGACGCCTACCGGCGCCGGCGAGCGGAGCTGGTTGAGCTGTTCGAAATCGAGCCACTGCTCGACGTCCCCGTGCGCAAGCTCAGCCTGGGCCAGCGCATGCGCTGCGAGGTGGTGGCCTCGCTCCTGCACCGCCCCCGCGTCCTGTTCCTCGACGAGCCAACGATCGGGCTGGACGTCGTCGCCAAGGAGAAGATCCGGCAGGCCATCCAGGACATGAACGCGGAGGAGGGAACGACCATCTTTCTCACAAGCCATGACGCAGGTGACATTGAGAAAGTCTGTCGCCGGGTCATCATCATCAACCATGGCCGAATCATCTTTGACGACCGCACCGCCGTGCTTAAGCGCCAGTACCTGACGCGCAAGATCGTGGATGTGCGCTTTCACGAGGCGCTGACCGGTCCGCTCGAGATCCCCGGCGTACACGTCATCAAACAGGGTACCTTCGGCGCAAAGCTCGAGTTCGATAGCCAGGAACGCGAGGTTCAGAGCGTCATTCAGGACGTGATGGCCTTCGCCTCGTGCCAGGACATCAACATCTCCGATCCGCCAATGGAGGAGATCATTCGGGACATTTATCAGGCCTGAGTCCTGTCAGGCGCCGTCATCGCAGGGCAAAGGGGATTCCCGATGTGGATTCAGCTGCGCGTGGGCGTCGCCAAATATGGCGCCATTGCCGGCATCAATCTGCAAAATCAGCTCGCCTACGTGTGGGACACGATCAGTCGCTCGACCCACATCGTCGTATTCATGTTCATTTTCACTCAGCTCTGGGGAGCCGTCTATCGCCTGCAAGACGTCACGGAGATCAACGGCCTGACTCTGGCAAACACGATCTGGTACTTCCTGATGGCCGAGGTGCTGCAAATCGGCCAGATCCGGCACGACACCCAGATCACGGAGGAGATCAAGTCGGGCGCCATCGCCTACACGCTGGGCAAACCTTACAACTACCTCGGCTACCACTTCTCCAATGGGATGGGTGAGACGATCGTCAAGATGGGGCTGTTGTGGCTGCTGGGCTCGCCCATTGCCCTGGCCTTCGCCGGCTGGCCAGACGTGCGCCTGGCCCATTTGCCGGCCATCGCCGTGGTCTATCTCCTGGCCATTGTCGTCAACTTCTGCATCATCAGCCTGATCGGCCTGATGGCCTTCCTGATTGAGGACACCTTCTCGCTACGTCTCATTTACCAGAAGATCGTCTTCATTCTGGGCGGCCTGTTGATTCCGCTGGACTTCTTGCCCGAGGGGCTGCAGCGCGTGGCCGGGCTCCTCCCCTTTCAGCTGACGACCTATGCTCCGGCGCGCCTGTTCGTTGGCTTTGAATGGCCCATGTTCTGGCGTCAGTTGCAGATGGGCGCCATCTGGCTGGCGATCCTGCTGGGGCTGCTCAGCCTGCAATACCGATGGGCGGCCCGGCGTCTGGCCATCAACGGCGGGTGAGTGGCATGGACAAGACGCTGAGCCGGCAGCGTGCCGGCACGCTGTTGGCCCACGTCCGCGTCGAGTTGGCGTTCATCCGCGGCCTGGTCGGCATCAACCTGGCTTCGGCCATGGAGTATCGCGCCACCTTCCTGACGCAGATCTTCGGCATGTTCCTGAACAACGGGATCTACTTCGTCTTCTGGTACCTCTTCTTCGACCGCTTCGGCACCGTCCAGGGCTACAACCTCGAAGAGGTCTACCTGTTGTTCGCCATCGTGGCCATGGGCTTTGGCCTGGCCTACACGCTGGCGGGCAACACCGGCTGGCGCCTGGCGACGATCATCGCCCAGGGAAGACTGGACTATTACCTGGCGCTGCCCCGCAACTTGCTGGCCCACGTCCTCTTCTCCCACATGGTCGTGAGCGCCATCGGCGACTTCTTCTTCGGCATCATGGCCTTCTTTTTCGCCGGCCGGTTCCACCCCGCCGAAATCGTGCTCTTCGTTGTCTCGTGCGTCTTGTCGGGCTGCGTCATCGTCGGCTACGGCCTGATCGTCGGCTCGGCCGCTTTCTTCTTTGGCGGAGCACAACAGATGAGCATGCAGGCGGCCAACGCCCTGGTGAGCTTCGCCCTCTATCCAAACACGCTGTTCAGCGGCTTCGCGCGACTCCTCCTCTACACGCTCATCCCCGCCATCTTCATCGGTGGCATCCCGGTCGACATCGTGCTCGGCCGCGACGGGCGTTTGCTGGCAGGCCTGGCGGCCGCCGCCGCGATCAGCCTGGGGATGGGGACGTGGCTCTTCTACGCTGGGCTGCGCCGCTATGAGTCGGGCAGCGACATCAACGTGATGTGAGGGCCGTGCCGCCTAGGCCGGACGGCCGTACAGGTGGCGCAGCGCCCCTTCGAGTTGCCCGAAGCGGAAGGTGAACCCGGCCTCCACGAGCCGTGCCGGCACCGCCTTCTGCCCCTCCAACACGATCATCGACAGCTCGCCCAGCACCAAGCGCACGGCGAATCCCGGCACAGGGAGATAGTAAGGCCGGCCAAGCACCCGCGCCAGCGTGCGGGTGAAGTCGCTAAACCGGACCGAATGAGGGGCCACCAGGTTGAATGGGCCGGCAAGATCGGGCATGTCGAGGAGAAAGCGAATGGCCCGTACCTGGTCGTCGAGGTGAATCCACGGCACCCATTGGCGCCCGCTCCCGATTGGGCCCCCAACGAACAGGCGAGTCGGCAGAGAGAAGAGCGGCAGGTTGCCGCCGGCGGCGCTGAGGACGAGCGAAGTGCGGATGACGGCTCGACGGACGCCAAGGGCCTCGACAGGCAGCGTCGCCGCTTCCCACTGAATGCACACGTCTGCCAGGAAGTTGTCCGCCGGCGCTGCCGACTCGGAAATATCGCGGTCGTCGACATGGGTGGGGTAATAGCCGACGGCGGAAGCCTGGATGACCACGGCGGGGCGAGCGTCCGCGCGCTCGAGGGCCTCCACGACGGCCGCCCCGGCGTCAATCCGGCTCTGTAGGATCGCCTTGCGACGCGAGGCGGTCCACGGCGAGGGAATCAGGCCTTCGCCGGCAAGGCCCGCACCGGCCAGGTTGACGACGGCATCGGCCTCGTTGACCAGCGCGCCCCAGCCGGCCGACGTGCGCCCATCCCAGCCGACCGCCCGCGCTCCCGACGGTAATGTGTCCACTTCCGCTGGCCGGCGTGTGAGGACGATCACCTCGTGCCCATCGGCCGTCAGGCTACGGGTCAAGGCGCTTCCGATTAGTCCGGTTCCCCCCGTCACGATCACTCGCATTGTCCGCCTCCTTGTGGGCCGTGCCCGCCGCGACGACCCTGCCTAGCTGAATCGTAGCGAGCCGGCTGCCGTCTGGCAAGCTCAGGGTGCCGGCACCGTCACGCCGGCGACTGGCGTAGGCGTCTTGTATGGTGCTGTGAGGAGTTCAACGCGGCTCACCTGTCCAGAGACCACCTCGACCTCAGCGCGCACGATCTCACCCTGCACGGAGGCACTCACCTCGTAGAGGCCCGGCTTCAAGTCGCCGGCGACGAAGTTCTCTGCCAGGTCTTCGTCAGGCGCGATCAAAGCGTCCTCGTTGCCTACATACGTCCACGCTTGCCGAAAAGGGACCGTGTCCTCTCCGCGCCCGCTGATCGTGATCGGATAGCCTTGCCAGGGCCGCCCTTCCGGGTCGACCAGGCGACCGGCCAACACACCCCGGCCGGCGCCCGGGTCGATCCAGAGCAGCGGATTACGCGTCGCCCCAAACGTGTTTTCGCCGAGTCGCACCTCGAGATGCAAGTGTGGCAGCAACGCCGCGCCGCCGCGGCCAATGGCGGCCACTGGTTCGCCCCGCCGCACGCGCTGGCCGGCGCCCACGGCCACGTCCCTAACATGGCCATAGAGCACCATCACGGCCTCATCGCGCCAACGATCGTCGAGTAGCAGGACTACCAAGTGACCATACCAGTCACAGCGCCAGCCATAGAGCGCCTGGTCGTCAGGGCCGGCGACGAGGATCAGGCCATCCGCGACGGCGAGGACGGGCGTGCCTTCCGGCTCCGCCAGGTCGACGCCATTGTGTAGCAGGTAACGCCCGTTGCCGTCGGAGCCATAGGGCAGGATTTCGCTGGCCAGGAGCCGGTCGCCGCGAGGCAGTGGGTGACTGAGCCAGAAGTGCGGCTCAGCGGTCGCCGCCGGCGTTGGCCAGGGGTCGCGGGCCAGCCAGAGACGATCGTAGTCCGGCTTGCCCGGCGGCGGATCGGGGCAGGCGCGGTCGACCGGGTCGTCGTAGACGAAGAGGGTGGCGGTCGCCATCGGCGTAGGCGTTGCCGGCACGGTCGGGCTGGCAGTGACAGTGGTTGTCGGCTGCGGGGTCAGGGTGGCCGGCGCCGCCCGCGTGGGCGGGGGCATCGCCGGTGGTGGCAGGGTCGCTGCCGGCGCGGGCGACGGGGCCACCGGCCCGTCGACGCGAGCGCTTGGGGCGGGTTGAGCCGTGCCGGCACAGGCGGCGGTGATGACGGCGAGCAGGAGCAAGCCGAGGCGCCGGCGACGAGCGTGACCCATGGCCGGTTATTCTGCACCACGGGTCGGGTGCCGGCAAACATCCTCGCCGGCCAGCCCGGCGAGTCGAACCCGGCCGTACCATTGAACCGCCGTGCCGACTATGTATAATTGTGGAGCGACCTCCGCCATACCCGTTTCAGTCGAGGAGAATATGATGGTCAAGGAGAAGTCAAGCCCCGCCGCTGTGCTTCCGCATGCGGAGCAGGAGAGTGAGCTGGGTCGGCTGCGCGAGATCCTGTATGGCAGCCAGGCCCGGGCTACGAACGAACGTCTCACCGAGCTCGAGCAGCGACTGGAAGTGGCCCGCCAGGAGTTGGCCGAGACGATTCGCGACCTGGTTGGCCAGCTGGACCTGGCGACGACCCGGTCGATCGAGGAGACGCGAGTGGAACTCGTCCAGGTGGTGGAGCGCCAGGAGGAGACCCAGTCGGCCGATCTATCTGGCCTGCGAGACGAGCTCTCCCAGCGAGTACAAGTAGCGCACGAGAGCCAGGCCGAGGCGCTCAGGCAAACCGAAGCCGCCCTAAGTGCCCGGCTCGACTCCCTGCGCGACGAGACCAGCGAGGCGCTGCGGGCGACGCGGAACGAGTTGCAGGATCAGACGTCGCGGAGCCTGGCCGAGCTGACGGACCGCGTGCTTCAGGTCCAGCGCGAGGCACGCCAGCGTGATGAGGAGTTGCGCCAGGAGTTGCTTAATTTGACGGACCGGCTCGAAGATCGCAAGACCTCGCGCGCGGACCTCGGCCAGCTTCTGGTCGAATTGGGCGACAGAATCCGGGGTGCGGGCGCGGAGGGGGCGGAGTCGGATGGCAGCGCTAACGCCAGCAAGCATACGGCAACGCAACCTGCCTGATCCTGATGAGTGAACGCCCGCTGCCTGCCGGTAGCCTGCCAGCCAGCGCTGGCCAAGCCGAACCAGATGATCCGCTTGAGTCCATTCGGGCGATCCTCTTGTCTGAGGATCGCATCCGCCTTGAGGAGCTGAGAGCGCTGCTGGAGGCGTTCGCCGCGCGTTCGCACGAAGAGCGGTCCGCCCTGGCGGCCGAAGTCGCCGCGCTCTCTGATCGGCTGCGAGCCGAGCTGGGAGGGGAGAAGGAACATCTCCTAAAGCAACAGCAACGGATGGAGGAACTCGCCGCGGCCGTGTCCCGTCTGGAGTCGCTGGTGCCGCGGTCGCCCGACGCTCTGGTCAACCAGATCAAGCCGGTGATGGGCGATCTGGTGGGCCGATCGATTCGCGAGCAACCAGAAGTTATGGCAGAAGCTCTCGGACCGGTCATGGGGGAGGCAATCCGGGCCCAGATCCGCGAGTCCCGCCAGGAGATGATCGACGCCCTCTTTCCTATCATTGGCGCCACCATCCAACGGGCAATCTCCGAGTTCTTCCGTGAGTTCCAGCGAAACATCGACGCCCGTCTCCGCATCCGGAGCACGCCGCTCGGTTGGCTGCAACAGGCCTGGTCGCGTTTGCGAGGCGTGCCAGCCTCCGAACTGACTTTGAGAGGCGCGTTGCCATTCTCGCTGGAGCAGCTGTTCCTGGTGCAGCCGGGCAGCGGCCTGTTGATGGCCGACTATTCGCTGCGACCAGCCGAGCATGCCGACACCGATCTGATCGGCAGCATGCTGACAGCGATACGGGACTTCGCCGAGGACTCCTTTGGGGATGGGGATGATGGCGAGGACCTGGACGAGATCCAGTACGGCGACGAGCGCATCCTCATCGAGAGCGGCCCGGCGGCCAACCTGGCTATCGTCATCGCCGGCGTGGAACCGCAAGGCTTTCGCGCCCAGATGCGCCAGTTACTCCTCGACCTACACGTGCAGCATGAGACGGCGATGCGCCGTTTTCAAGGCGATCCAGGCACATTGCCCAACCTGTCGGCCGACCTGGCTGCGTTCGCCCGTGCCCTGCCCGAGGAGGTCGCTGCCGGCGCCCCGCTTTCGGCCGGTCAGCGCCGCCTTCTCGTCCTTGGTGCCGGGGGCGGGTTCGTCGCCCTCCTGGTCGGATGCTTCTATCTATTCTTCACCGTCCGCCTGCTCCCGGTGGCTTTTCCCGGGCCAACGCCGCTGCCCACGATGACGGCAACGGCGCGGGCTACGCCCACGGCAGTTCCAACCCCAACAGTGACGCCGTTGCCTACCATTACGGCGCTGCCGCCAACCTCAACGGCCATGGCCCAGCCGACCGCCACCCCCACGGCGGCACCCACGCCAATCCAGACGAACACGCCGGCGCCGACTGCGTCAAACACGCCGGCGCCGACCGCCATCCCACGCTTGACAGTCTATCTCTGGTCCCGTGAGTCGCCCTCGGGCGATGCGCCGCTCTTCCGGATCATTCCTATCGGTAGTGAGCTCACGGTCATCGAACGCGACGAGCGGTGGTTGTTGGTGGCGTGGGAGGACCAGGGGACTGATTACCAGGGTTGGATCCCCGAGCGGTGGCTGCCCACGCCGCCGACGCCGTAGGTGAAGACGGCGCCCGGACCATTCAGGTACCACGCATGTCGCTGATGCTCCAACGAAAAGTCTGTCTGCTGGGCCAGTTTGCCGTTGGCAAGACGAGCCTGGTCCGCCGGTTCGTCGAGGGACGGTTTGGCCGGTCGATTGAACCGATACGAGACGTGGACGCTTCGAATCGATGGCGCCGATCTCCTCCAGCTCGTCCCACGCCTTCCACATCCCTACCAGACCGGTCCCTCCCCCGGTCG
>JBFGLK010000075.1:0-9500 GCA_041576195.1 Promineifilaceae bacterium (SeqCode) | reverse complement strand
CGCTGACGCCGGAGGCGTTCGCCAGCCTGGTGCGCGAGATGCGGGCCGTGGCCCGCGCCGTTGCACGGGAGATCCCATAGGAGCAGTCGATTCGCACGTTGGTTTGTTGGTTGGTTTGTTGGTCGCTTGATCGCTTAGGCGCCCGGACCACCTTACCACCCAACCAACCCCCTGACGACCGGACTCCCGCCCCCCTCACGTCTATGCCCACCCTCCACCTCCGCCACCACCTCCCCGCCCCGACAGCCGGCGCCCGCCCACAACCGACGGGACTGGCCTGGGACGGCCGGCATTTCTGGCTGGCGGACGCCGGCTCGGCCCGGGTCCTGCAGCTGGAGCCGGACGGCCAGACTGTGCGGGATACGCTTCTCTGCCCCGGACGTCTCAGCGGCACCGCCTGGGACGGAACGTCGCTCTGGCAGGCGATCCACGTGGACGGGGAGATTCGGCGGCTCTCGCCCGAGCGACACGACATCGACGAGACGATCGGCCTGGCCGGGCATGGCTGGCTGTCTGGCCTGGCGTGGGACGGGGCGCTCCTCTGGGTGGTGGCCCAGCAGCAGGGCGCCCTGCTCGGCGTGGAGCCGGCAACGGGTCGTGTGGCTCGCCACCTGCCGGCACCCGTCGCGGCCGGCGGGCTGACCTTCCATCAGGGCACGCTCTGGCTCGCCTATCCCGAGCGCATGACCTTTGACCCGGCGAGCGAGGCGTTCGCCTGGGTCGGGCCCGGGGAGCGTTACGCGCTGGCCCGCATCGATCCCGTGGACGGGCAGGTGCGGGATGAGCTCCCGCTGCCCTTCCTGCCGCTTGGCCTGGCCTGGGTCGCCGAAACGCTGTGGCTGACCCGGCCCCGCGACGCCAGCCTGGTGGTCGCCGGGCTGGCATGAGGCCGGTAGCCTGGACGGGCGCCAAGGGGCTCGATCGCCAGGTTCTCTCTGGTGCGTTTGCGGGCACCCCTCCTTTCAGTATAATCCCAGTGCCCCCGAGCGCAGTCGGGCGGGCCCAGGAGATCCACCGGATGAGCTATCGCGCCGTCTTCCCTTTCACCGCCATCGTCGACCAGGAGCGGATGAAACGCGCCCTGATCCTCAACGCCGTTAACCCGCAGATCGGCGGCGTGTTGATCCGGGGCGAGCGGGGCACGGCCAAGTCGACGGCGGCCCGCGGCCTGGCGGCCCTGCTGCCGGAGATCGTCGTGGTGGCCGACTGCCGCTTCGGCTGCGATCCAGGGCTGCCGACGGGTTGGTGCGACGACTGTCGCCGGCGCCACGCGTCCAGCGACCTGGCCGTCACCCGGCGGCGCACCTCGTTCGTCGATCTCCCGGTCAGCGCCACGGAAGATCGCGTGGTCGGCACCCTGGACATTGAGAAGGCGATCCAGTCGGGCGAGAAGCATTTCGAACCCGGCGTGCTGGCGTCGGCCAACCGCGGTCTGCTCTACGTGGACGAGGTCAACCTGCTGGACGACCATGTGGTCGACCTATTGCTGGACTCGGCCGCCATGGGCGTCAACGTGGTCGAGCGGGAGGGGATTAGCTTCACCCATCCCGCCAAGTTTATTCTGGTGGGCACCATGAACCCGGAAGAGGGGGACCTGCGGCCGCAGCTGCTCGATCGGTTCGCCTTCTCGGTGCAGATCGAGGGGCTGGTGGACCCACGGCTGCGCATGGAGATCATGGAGCGGCGTATCGGCTTCGAGACCGATCCGGAAGGGTTCAGCGCCCGCTGGCAGGAGGCGGAAGTGGCGCTCTCGAAGCGCATCGCCGGGGGACGAGATCTGGTCAACCGGGTGCGCTACACGCGGCGCGATCTTGCCGGCATCGCCGGCCTCACCGCCTCCCTGAAGGTCGACGGCCACCGCGCCGACCTGGTCATCCTGCGCGGCGCTCAGGCCCACGCCGCCTTCGAGGGCCGCGACTTCATCAACGAGCGCGATATCCTGCTGGCGGCCGAGCTCGCCCTGCCGCATCGGCTGAAGAGCCGCCCGTTTGAGGAGTCGCATGTCTCCATTTTCGACATGGAGGAGCGCCTGCAGCAGGCTCAGACCGAGTGGACCGAGGGAGAGATGCAGGAGCAGCTCGATAGCCGCCAGGAAGAAAGCGCCGAGGTAAAAAAAAACAGGCGCTAGACGCCGAGTCTCGGGAGGGGATTGAGAGCAGCGACGTGGACGCGGCGCCGCAGACGGTGCCGCAGACGCCGCAGGAGGGCCACTGGTGGGAAGGGGGCAAGAACGTGCAGCCGACGGAGGAGTTCGCCCCGCGGCGGCTGGACACTCAGCTGGATCGGCTGACCCGGCGCTCGGCCGGGCGCCGCTCGCGTACCAAGACGGAGCGCAAGCGGGGCCGCTATATCCAGTCGCGTATTCCCCGGCAGGGCAAGAAGATCACGGACCTGGCCTTTGACGCCACGCTGCGCGCCGCCGCGCCCTATCAACAACGGCGAGATCGCCGCGATAGGGCGCTGGCCCTCGAGCGAACCGACCTGCGCGAGAAGGTTCGGGTGCGACGCTCGGCCAACCTCATCCTCTTCGTGGTGGACGCCAGCTGGAGCATGGCCGTCTCCGAGCGCATGGAGGCGACGAAGGGGGCCATCATGTCCCTGCTTAGCGACGCCTACGTACGCCGGGACCGGGTCGGTCTGATCGTCTTCCACAAGAACGACGCCAAGCTCGTCCTCCCCCCGACCAACTCCGTGCAGCTGGCTCAGCGGACCCTGGCCGACATCGCCGTCGGCGGCAAGACGCCGCTGTCGGCGGGCCTGCTGATGGCTTATGAGGTCTTCCGGCAGGAGGCGACCGTGCACCCGGAGATGATGCCGCTGATGATTCTGCTGACGGACGGGGCGGGCAACGTCAGCATGAGCGACGTGCCGCCACAGGAGGAGGCGCATCGGGTGGCGGCCATGATCGCCGAGGCGGGCATCCGCTCGGTCGTGATCAACATGGAGCACGAGGCATTCGATCAGGGGTTGGCGAAGCTGCTTGCCGGCAAGCTGGAGAGCCCGTGCCTGTCGCTGGCCGAACTCCGCGCCGACACGCTCTACCACACGGTGTTGGAGCAGCTCGAGTAGACCTGGCGCAATTCGCCTGATTTGCGCTATCGCCCGAAATGCATGGGCATGATCACGTGCTGGAACCCGGTGTAGCCCACCGGCTTCAACACGCCTGGCTCGCGGGCCGAGCGCGTCTCCAGCGCCACCTGGGGGGTGTCCATCACGGTCAGCACGTCGGTCATGTACTTCACGTTGAAGGCGATCTCGATCGTATCGCCGTCGACGCTGGCGTCCATCTGGGCCACGTTGTCGCCCAGCTCGGAACTGGTGGCCGCCACGGTGGCGTAGGCGCCCGTCAGCTCATTGCCCGGGTCGACACTGATGCGCGCCGTGTTGCTGGAGTCGCGGGCGAAGATGTTGGCCGTGCGGCACGCCTTGAGGAAGGCAGCCGTCTCCACGACCGTGCGCGTCAGATACTCTTTGGGGATGACGCTGCTGAAGTCCGGGAACGTGCCCTCGATGAGCTGGGAGACCACCACCACGTCCCCCAGGTTGAACACGACCTGATTGCGACCTTCCGGCAACGTCAGGGCGATCTCCTCGACATCGTCCGGCGCCACGCGGGCCACTTCGTTCAGGGCCCGGGCCGGGATGATGATGTTGATCGGTTCGGCCACGTGGCCGGGGAACTCTGCCGTGCGCGTCGACAGGCGGAAGCCGTCGGTGGCGGCCATGGTCAATGTGTTGCCTTCGAGCCGCGTCGAGACGCCGGTGAGAATCGGCCGCGTGTCGTCGGTGGCGGCGGCAAATGTCACCTGGCTGATTTGCTGCTTGAACAGCTCGGTGGGCAGGCGAATCTGATTGTCCGGCTGGGGCTCCGGCACCAGGGGAAACTCCTGCGCGTCGATGCCCTTGATGTTGGCCTCGGTGCGGGCGCAGGCGATGTGGACGGACTGGTTTTGCTCGTTGAGCGTGAGTTCGATCCGCTCTGCCGGCAAGGCGTTGACCAGGTCGGTGAAGGTGCGTGCCGGCACGGTGACCGCCCCGCTGTCGGTCACGCGGGCGCCGATCCAACAGGTGATCACGATCTCCAGGTTCGTGGCCGAGAGCTTGAGCCGCCCGCTGTCCGTGGCCAGGAGGATGTTGCCCAGCACCGGCAGTGTGGAACGAGTGCTGACCGCGCGCCCCACGATGCTCAGTCCCCTGGCCAGATTCTCTTGTAGACAGGAAACCTTCATGATGCTTCTCCACGTGTGGTGCCGCCGGCGCCGGGCGCGCCGCAATCAGGCGGGGAAAAGTTTTGTTGTAATGCCCCGCATTAGCTCACGATCTAGTATACAAGAGGGCCGGGCCGCGGGCAATAGCCACACGCCGGCGGCCGGTGGGACGGGCCAGGACCGGCAGAAGTGTAAGTCACGACGGGTGATCATTTTCTACAGTCCGGATCTGCGCTGCCGCGGCTGGCTTAACATGCCTACCAGGACGCCGGACGGAGCGCTGGCATCAGTAGAAAGAATCGCCGACGGCTTCAACAGCGTCAAGAAGAGGATACCGCCACCCATCGTCGACTGTTTGGCGGCCGCCGAATTGGTGACGCTGCCTTTCGTCTTTCGCCTTTTCGCGGTGAGCATAGGTGCGGCGCGGAGCCGGCATATGCTGCGCGAACACGTGGAGGCTTTTCGCAGCGCCATCACCTGGCCGGACAGCCGACCCAAGCTCGACCCGCACGGCATCGGCAAGCGGGGAACAGTCCATCAAGGGCGGTCTAATGCTCGACGTCGACGCATTTGACAAGTCGGTGATCGCGGTTTTGGCCAGCCCCCGTGGCGGCAGACGTCACAACGCGTCGCAATGAGGAGTCGGTTGGATGCGATCTGACCGGCGGAATCCCCCGCGCCTGCGTTTCCCGGTTCCGCAATCCCCAGGCCAACTACATGAGGATGGCGGCCCTGATAGCGCGCCAGGCGTGGCACCTCATCAGGTCGGTTGTGACCGTTTCACGGTTGCCGGCAGAGTCTTGCCGAGTAGCGGACCAATGACCAGGGAGTCGCGGAACAGGGTCCGCCGGCTGCACTCGGTCAGCTAGAGTCAAATGCCGTCACCGGCTGCCTGCAGCCGATTCTGGTTACTGAGGACCACAGGAGGCCCAGCGCGGCTGTCAATGCCGGCAACCAGCAGGCCGGCGAGCCCAAGCCCAAGTCGCTTCTTCGCTCGCGCGCTTCAAGGTCTGTCGCGATCCCCGGCTCGCCCGGCTGATCCGGTGGGAAACCGGCTGTTTTCAGACCCACCTCAGGGCAAACAGGTAGACGCGCTGAAGCGGGAGATCATCTGCGCCGAGGAGAGAAGCGGCGTGACTCTGACGTGGCGTTCCATCGAAGTCACGTCCCTCCGAAGTCATGACGCGGCCATAGGTTGTAGCCGCCCGCTCTGAAGCATGCGCACGCCCACCCAGACCAGCGGGATCAGAACGCCAAGACTTCCAAGCAGGCTGCCGGCCGTGACCGGCAGAGGAATCAGGTTGCTGACCAGGGGCATCGCAAAGAACAACAGAGACCATGCGGGAATGATGCGGCTGCGCACCAGGCCGATTACCTGCAGAAGCGTGCCCACAAGGAGGCCCAGCAGGGTCGTTGCCAGCAGCAAGCCGAAAGTGGCCCAGTTGTTCAGAGCCACGGCCAGCCGAACGGCCTCCGCCGAATCGGTTCCCGATGCGACAATGAACATCTGAGCCAGCTCAATGCCGATCAGGGGAAACGCGCTGAATGCTCCCAGGAAGACCAGGATGGCGCCCGTCTGCCCCCATCGTCCCTTGTTCTGATGGCGCAGTAGGTCCCGGACGCCTATGGCGCCAAGAATCCAGAAGAGCGCGCCGACTATCTGCAAGAAGAGAGGAGTGTATCTGGCCGGCTGCTCGACGGCGGCGGCAAACATCGCCTCGGCGGTCTCATGGTTCGACGGAAACAAGGTGGCGGGCAGGACAAAGAAGAGCAGCGGTCCCAGGGCGATGCCGGCCGCGTAGAGCCAGCGAGCAACGATTGCCTCCCGATGGGCTACAGACATCGATTGCACCTCCATTGACCAGGTAGACAGGACCTGGCCATTAAGATGGACACCCGGCGAATCTGTTTGGTTGTTCTTCTGAGTAGATAGGTACGGGATATGCTTTCGCAGCAGTTGTGCAACAGTATAGTGCACTTATTTCAGAAGTAAATACCCGTCGCTGTTTTCCAGCCGCCGATCAGGCAGGGAAACCCCCAACGTGTCTGGAAGCACCCAACTGCTCACCCACGACGCCCCTGGCGTCAGATTGAACCGCTTGTTGGCCGAGCTCAGCGAACCACAGGTGATTGTGGGGTTCGAGCCGATGCCATAAGAATGGGAATAGAGTGGATTCGAGCCAGGACGAGCCGCGCGCAACAGATCAAGCATTCGCTATTCTCGGAAGCCAAATCGTGTTGGTTTGCGGTGGCTATGCTATTCTGTCGGGAAGTACGCAGAAGCGTTGTCGGCCTACTCAGGACCGTGAGGCGCCGGGGGGTCGGCATGCAGCAGGTGGTAGACGACGACGCTCAGGGCCACGTGCACGTTGAGCGAGCGCCCCTTGCCATACATGGGCACGAAGACCGCCGCGTCGCAGGCGGCCAGGGTGGCGCGGGTGACCCCATGATCCTCGTGGCCGACGACCAGGCAGGTCTGACTCGGGAAAGGATAGGCGAAGTAGGGCGTCGAGCGGTCGGTCAGCTCCACGGCCACGATGTGATAGCCGGTCTGGCGCAGGCCGGCGATGGCGGCCACCGGGTCCTCCTCGTAACGCCAGGGCACGAGGTCCACTTTGAAGCGGGCCACCTTCTCCAGCTTGACGTTTGGGGGCCGGGGTGTGATGCCCGTCAGGACCAGCTCGGCCAGACCGGCCGCCTCCGCCAGGCGGAAGACCGAGCCGACGTTCACCGGGTATTCCACGCTCTGCAGCAGGGCGGCCACCTGGCGCGCCGGTGGGTGCGCGCGGCGATAGCGGCGCAGGAACCGCTTTAGCTCCGTGCCGACCAGGGGTTTCACAGCCCGATCCAGGCGCCGTGAGCGCGGCTGAGCAAGCACTGGGCGGCGAAGGCCGTCTCGCGGATCTGGGGATCCGGATCGACGGCCGCCTCCGCCAGGGTCGGCGCGGCCTCGGCCATGCCCATCAGGGCCAGCGTCCGCAAGGCCGCCTGGCGCGTGGCCACCGGCTCGTCGGGCCGGAGGGCCTCGAGGAGCAAGGGAATGGCCGCCGGCCCGTCTGGAACGGACCGCCCCTTGTCGGCAGCCCAATCTTGCAGCCAGGGCAACGCTGCCGGCAGCGCCGGGCGCCACGATGGCGGCGTCTCTTCCCCGTCAAGGCGCAGCGCCAGCGCCGCCTCCGCCGCCGACTGGACGATCCACTGATCGTCCCGGCGCAGCTCGCGCAAGAGGGCCAGCGCCCAGTCCGCGTCCACCAGAGCCAGCCCAAACACGGCCGCCCGGCGCACGTCGGCAGCATCTTCGGCCGCCGCCTCGCGCAGGATCTCGGCATCGGCGCCGCCTTTCAAGGCCAGGGACTCGGCGGCGGCGCGCTGGACGAGCGGATCGGGCGCCAGCAAGCCACGTACGAGGACGGTCTGGGCGCCGTCGTGAGGCAGCCAGGCCAGGGCGCCCATCACCGCCCGCTGCACGGCCGGCTCGTCCGTGTCGAAGGAAGCGACGAGCAGCTCCAGGACCTGATCGTCCGGCACCAGGGGCAGCGCGCCGATGGCGATTTGCTGGATCGCCAGCGTGCGATCGGACAGGAGCTGCCGCAATACGGTCAGCACGCCCGGCTCGCCAGTCTGGGCCAGGGCCAGGATGGCCCGCTGCCGCAGCGCCACCGGCAGCTGCTCGTTGAGCGCCAGCTTGCCAAGGCGCAGCAGCACCGTCCTGCGCCACGCGCCGTTTTGGAGCGCCTCCGGCATCCAGGCACTCACCTCAAACAGACCCTCCGGTATCGTGCTCGTGTCGGCGAGCCGCGAGTCGACCTGGTCGCCAGGGCCGATGCGGGCGACGACCAAGCGCCGCAGCGACGAGAGGCCTGGCCGGTGTATCCAGGGCACCGTGGCGAGATCGTCCGTGTCCTGGACCAGGCGCGCCGCCGCCAGGAAGTCGCGCCAGATGGGGCTGAGGAAGCGCCAGTGGTCGTTGCCGGCAACGAGCAGGCCCGACGCCTCGGCCGCGGCGCGCAGGCGGCGCAGCGAAAGGGGCGTATTGACCGCGTACTGATCGAGTAGAACGCTGGCCATTTCCCCGAATCGGGCGTCCGGCAGCGACAGCCGCCCGGTGGAGACGATCTCGAGGGCCATCTGCTGCCATAAATCGCGGCAGAGTGGGGCCAGCCAGGGTGGGTCGCCCTCGGCGGCCGGCAGGTGGCCGCGCAGCGCCATCTCGAGCCGGCCGACCCAGCGCGGCGGCTCAGGCTCGTCCTCGGCGCGCACGCGGCGCAGGGCAAGGCGGGTCGCCGTCTGCCACGCCGCCTGTCCCGGCTGCCAGATCTCGCGCGTCGCGATGGCGGCCCGATTCAGGTTTTGGCTCCAGGCCAGGCAGAGCGCTTCTGCCTGAGGTTCCTGCCAGGGCGCCAGACCGGTGAGAACGAAGCCCAGGCTGAGGAAGGGCGCGTAGCCGCTGGCCGGCCCGGCAACCATCACGCGCATTTGTGGATGGCGCGCTAGCCAGGCGGACAGCCAGTCGGCCATTCGCTCGAGCGACTCGGGCGCCAACTCGTCGGCGCCGTCGAGAAGGAGCAAGACGCTGCCGGCATTCAGCCGGGCCTGGAGCAACTCCTCCAGGCCGCGGCGCTGCAAGACGTCGAGCGCCTGGGGCACGGCGGCCAGGAGGCCCGCGACATCATCCGGCCAGTCGGCAGCGGCCAGATCGGCGGCGTGCAAAAAGAGGGGCAACCGCGCCGCCAGATGCGCCATGGGGCCGTCCTTCGGAGGCGCGGCAGCCAGGCGGGCCGCCTCGGCCAGGAGCGTCGTCTTGCCAACACCGGGTTCGCCAGCGATGAGAACCCGCTCTCCCTGGCGCAACAACGCGCTCATGCTCGTTAGTGGGGGAAGCGGGAGGCCGGAGCGCGACGCGGTCTCAGGCCAGATCCAGTACAAGTGCTCCGGCGGCATCATGGGTCCTACGCCGTCAAGGGCGACGGTGGCCGGCTGCCAGAGACGCGGCGCCACAAAGAAGGCGGCCAGGTCAAGGCCCGCCCCATAGGCATGGTGTGTCGCGGCATACTGGGCCAACGCGCCGCGATAGCGCTCCTCGGCGCTCGAACGGAAGCGGTCCAGGAATTGACGCCATCGCGCCGTCGCCCATCCCTTCAGGCGCACGGCCCTCGGCCAAATGACGAAGATGAGGAGCGCCCCCAGCAACAGGCCGAGGCCGACGCCGACCAGGAGCGATCGCGGGTCCAGTTGCCAGCCGCGGGTCTGATAGGTGAGTGATAGCCAGATCATCGGTAGTCAGATGCCGAT
>JBFGLK010000074.1:0-9511 GCA_041576195.1 Promineifilaceae bacterium (SeqCode) | reverse complement strand
TGTTGGTCAGGGTCACCGTGACCTGCAGCAAAGCGCCGGTCTGGACCGCCTCAAGCCCCAAGGTGACCGTCTCGCGCAACAGGTCCTCGTCGGCCGCGCCCGGCTGCAGGTGCGACGGGATCGTCTCGGGCGGATGGGGCAGGCCGCCGACCTCGGGCAAGGCAAAGTAGGCGTCGCCGGTCGGCGCCATATGGCAATCCTGGCAGGTCTGGCCCTCGGCGGCGTAGGGGCTGGCCAGCCACTCGTCGAATGAGGCATAGATCGGCGTGCCCCAGAAGCTGAACTGGTGGCAGGGGGCGCAGAAGCGGCTCTCGCTGATGGCCGGCAGCCGCGAATCCGGGTCCGGCACGTCGTCGTACGGCCCAAAGAAGATGTCGTCGCCCGCCGGCGGGCGCAGCAGCTTCTGGCTGACCGTGCCCGGCGCGTTCGGGTAGACGGTGCCCGTCGCCGGGTCCAGGAAGACGCCCCCGATCTTGTGACAGTAGTCGCAGTGGATGCCGGCGGTGACCGCGCCGCGGACCGCGTTCATATCCGTGGTCAGGTAGCCGTCGACCGCGGCGCCGGGCGCGTGGCAGTGCGCGCAATTGCCGGCCAGGCCGGGGAAATCCTGCCCGAAGCCAGGCGGGACCGACTCAGTGCCGCTCAGGTTCGTGCCGTTGTAGAGGCTGAAGAAGCGGGCGTTGTCCACTGCGCCGCCGTGGGCGTTGCCCTGCCACTGGGGCAGGATCATTGGGTGGCAGTCGCCGCAGGCGGACGACCCGGGGCCGGGGAGCGGCGAGGCCCAGACGTAGTCCGGGTGATCGACCGTGTGGTAGGCGCGCAGCGCCAGGGTGATGCCGGCAACGGTCGGCGTGACCGTCTGTCCGGCCACGTAGAAGCCGTCGGCCCAGGCGGTCACCATGACGGGCGCGCCCGGCGCCAGGCCGGCGAGCAGGAAGGCGCCGTCGGCCTGGCTGGCGGTGACGTTTGTCGTCGCCCGGATGCGCACCGTAGCGCCGGACACAGGCGCGCCGCTGGCGTCGACGACGATGCCGGCAACCGTGGCCGGCGGCGGTCCGGCAGGCGACATCGCGCGCAGCGGCAAAGCCGCCAGCAGCAGGCCGCCGAGGAGGGCCAGGAGCACGCCCGCCAGTGGCGTCGCCCAGTTTTGTCGTAGACGCCGTTCGATCATGGCCTTGCTTACTTGATGACGAGCGGCACCACCACCTGGTAGGCGCCGGCGCTGACGAACACCTCCTCGCCGATGAGGGTGACGCTGCCGGCACGCGGCTCGCCGCCCGTGGCCAGGAAGTGGATGCTCACCTCGTCCGCCAGGCCCGGCCAACGTCCCTCGCGCGCGGTCAGGCTGAGCATAGAGAAGTCGACGTTCAGGGCCGCCGGGTCGTAGACGTAGCGGAAACGGCCGCCGGCGTCCGGCGCCAGCGTCTGCTGAGCCATGACGATCCCCTTGTCGTGCACCGTAACGTGGACGGCGGTGGCGCCCGCCGGCGCGATACCCTCGACGACCACCGGCTCCGGGCCGCTGCCCGACCAGTCGAACCACCCGGGCGCCGGCGAGAGGAAGGCCAGCGAGGGACGATCCGGCTCGATCACGTAGAAGCTATAGACGCCTCCGCTCCCCAGCACCGTGCCGGTGTTGTGCGTCTGGGGCGTCACCCCGGTCGGGGCATAGGGCCGGTCGTGGAGGACCGCGACCGCCACCGTCCACCGGCCGGGCACGTCCGCCGTGAAGTCGAACGCCGGGTCGTAGAGCCAGCCGATCTCGTTGGCGTGCCAGACGCCCTGGCGCTGGCCGCCGTCGGGATCAGTGATCGTGACGCTCACCCGGCTGTCCAGCGGCGGGCCCACGTGGCCGCAGAAGGCGACCGCCTCGCCGACGGCCAGGATGTCGCCGGGGCGGACGCACTTGGGCAGGAAGAGCATGTCGATCTCCTCGCCCAGAAGTGTGAGGATCGGCCCGCCGTCGAGCACGCCCAGGGCGTCCTGGAACGGCGCCGTGACCCGCGCGCCCACCGGATCGTTGGGCGGCAGAAGCACCCAGAGCGAGCTGTAGATGGCGTACTCGGTCACGCCGTCGCCGGGCGCGCGTAACACGACGCCGCCGAACTCCCACTTGATGTCCCCGGGCTGGTCGCCGTCGGCTGGCTCGCCGATCTGGTAGCCATAGGTATCGTTAAAGCGCCAGTAGGCGGTGCCCATGTTGTCTTCCGAGATGATTTCGCGCACGCGCACGTCGGGCCGCTGTGAGGAGCCGTACCAGTAGCCGTGGAGATCGATATCCTCTGGCGCGACCGCCGGCGCGAGGCCGCTGGCCGTCGTGCTGAAGAGCGGTGCCTCGCCGATGTCGAGGCGTTTCTCCAGGCCGGCGGCGGAGACGTCCACCGGCGGCCAGCGGAAGGCGTTCGGGGCGCGGGGGTAGTGGGCGCGCAGGATATCGTAGATGGTCTCGCTCGGCCCAGTCAGGTCCTCGATGGTGATGATCGTGTGGATGGAGTCGCCGGCGTGAATCGGGATGGGATCCTCATTGCCCCAATGGACATCGCCGCTGAAGTACGGGTAGTAGTTCTCAATGCCGACCTTGTCCAGGGGTAGGTTGGCGTTGGTGAACCAGGCGGGCATATCGTCGATCGTGTTGGTCTTGTAGTCCATGCCGCGCCGGCCGTGGGCCCGGATCATGGGCGAGGGGCCGGCGACGACGTTGCCCCAGGTCATCGCGCCGACCCACAGGCTGTCGTCGCTTTCCTGGTAGACGGCCGTAATGTCGACGCGGAACTCGCCCGGCTCTTCGAAGCGGATCTCGGTGCCGGCCGGTGGCTGGAAGACGCCGAAGCGGTTGGCGGCACCGGCGACGACCCATTGCACCTCCTGCGCCGGATCGGAGAAGGGCAGGTGGGTGACGACGATCTCCACGTCTGCCGGCACCGGCGGGAAGAGGTGCAGGCCCGGCGAGAAGGCGTTCCCGACGGCGTACGGGGTGGTGGGAAGCTGCCCCGGATCGATGTCCAGGTGGCGCGCAGCCGTCACCAGGTAGGTCCCGTCGAGCGGATAGGCGTTGCCATAGATGTCCGCGACGTGGCCATAGAGGTGGATGGTGTGCAGGCCCGGCTGAGTGAAGGTGTAGCGCAGGGCTTCGTCGCCGGCCCAGAGCTCGAAGAGATCGCTCAGGTGGCCAGTTCCCTCGGCAAAGGCGACGCCGCCGGGCGTCGTCGGGGTGCGCACAGAAGACTGCAGGATCGGCGCCGGACCGAGCATATCGACCAGCCCGTCTGGGCGCTCAACCTCGGCCACGATTGTGCCGGAAGGGAAGGCGAGCGGCAGGCGCGGCGGGTTAGGAAGGCGCCGATCGGTCGCAGAGAGCCAGAGGGAGCCGGGTTCCAGGTGGAAGGCGAGCGGCTCGCCGGTGCGCTCGTCCCGCCAGGGCACCACAACCTGGTGGGGTGGCAGGACGACGCGGGTCGTCAGGGCGAACTCGCCGGCGCTCTCCGCGGCCGATACGCCCCGGTGGCCGTTGAGCAGCTCGTTGCCGAAGAGCGTCCACGGGATGCGGGGCGGCGCGGGGTCGCCGACGGTGATCGGCGGCAGGCCGACCAGCTCCTCGGCCGAGTGGAACCAGACCTCCGCCAGCGGCACGTCGGCCCCGGGGTTATAGCCCAGGATGAGCCCGGTCGGCCGGTAGATCCCCGGAGGCAGATCGGCGGGCACGGTGGCCGAAATGGCGATCGTCCCGCCAAAGGCGGTGGCGCTTGCGCAGGTCAGCGGGGCAAACGGCTCGATGCCCGTCATGCCGACGAACTCGCCGGGCCCATCGGTCTCGATAGGCAGCCCGGTCGGCGTGAAGCGATGGGCGCCAAACCAGGTGCCGAGCGGCAGGACGCGTCCCTCTTCGTTGAAGAGGTAGTTAAGCCCCAGGCCGTGGAGGTTAATGTCAACGCTCAGCGGGTTGGCGCAGGCGAGCGATGGATCGGTGACCAGCAACTCGGCGGTCAGCACGATGGGGTCGCCGGGCATGACGTGCAGGCCGCTCCCGGGTGGGCCCTGGATCATCCCGGATATCCACCAGCCGGCCCACCGCTTGGGGTCGGCGCCGACGAAGGCGCCCACGGCGTCGAAGGCCTGGGCGTCGGGCGGCGCCTCCCCTGGCATGCCGGCATGGATGATGGTGCCCGGGAGCGGGTTCAGGTTCTCCACGGTGGAGTCGGCGACGGCGCTGACCGCCAGGTCCCAGAACCAGTCGATCAGCTGGCCCGCCGTTTCGTATTTCACCAGCAGATCGGAGCCGGGCGGGGCGTAGAGCTCGGCGCTGAAGGCGCCCGTCCCCGTGGCCGTGGCGGTCATGACCGTCCGGGCATTCAGGTTAATGACGACCACCGCCGCGTTTGCCGGCACGGCGCCGGCGACTCCGGTGACCGTCGCATACCCTTCGGCGTCCGGCGCGCCGATCGTGATCCGGCTGGCGTCCGGAGGCGTCGTGGGGAAGGACACCGGGGCAAC
This sequence comes from Promineifilaceae bacterium (SeqCode), assembly GCA_041576195.1. GTDB lineage: Bacteria > Chloroflexota > Anaerolineae > Promineifilales > Promineifilaceae > JAGVTM01. Next base: position 5,020 of record JBFGLK010000074.1, on the reverse strand, counting down.
CGACGGCGCCGCCGCGCGGGCCGCCTCGGCCGGGGCCGGCTCGGCCCCCCGGCCCGCCAGAAGCACGATCGCGACAAGGGCCAGGGGGGCGAGAATGATCAGAAACAGCTTACGCGTCATGGCATCCTCCTACCGATAGGGCAGCGACAACAGGAAATGGACGAGATCGTCGAGCTGCGCCGGGCTCAGATGACTGGTGTGGCCGTGAGCGTCGGACGGGTTGCCCGTGGTCAGCACGCCCCGGAGGGTGGCGGCGCTGCCATCGTGCAAATAGGGCGCGCTATCATAGAGAAAGCGGAGCGTCGGCGTGTCGACGAGGGGGCCATACCATTCCCCGGGGCCATTGGCCGTGCCGACGTCGTATTGCCGCAGGTCGGTGTAGAGCGGCGGCGGATGGCAGGCGAGGCAGCCGGTCTGCGGCGAGGCGAAGATGGCCTGGCCCCGGGCGGCAGCGGGCGTCAGCGGGCGGGCAGGTGCCGGCAGGGCCAGGCTGTCAATGAAGGCGGCCAGGCAGTCCAGGTCGTAGGAGCGCCCGCCGTTGGGCGCACCCAGCGTCGGGTGCATGTCGCCACCGATCAGCCCCTCCCCGAACTGCTCAAAGCGAATGCTGAACTCGCTGTCGGCCGACTCATCCCACTCGGCCGACCAGCGCAACGGATACGTCTCGATCATGCCGAGCAGACTGGTGGTGTTGCGGGTGATGACCGGGGTGGCTCCGGGCGGCAGATCGCCGAGGAACTGCACGAGCCAGGTGCGCCCGTCGTGCTCGCCCTCCACGTGGCAAGTGTTGCAGCTGATCCAGCGGGCCCGGGCCAGGTCCGGACTGGCGCTGCTATGGAACTGGCGCTTGCCATGGAGCAGGATGGGCGGCATGGGAATCGTCGTCGTCGTAATGACGCCGGTGACCGTATAGGCGACGGTGTCGACGACGCTGACGGTGCCATCGAGGACGTTATTGACGTAGGCGGTCAGCCCGTCCGGGCTGATGACGAGACCCCTCGGGTTGGCCCCGACGATGAGATGGGCGCGCCGCGCCGGCGCCACCGGGTTGGCGAGGTCGATGACGGAGAGGTCGGCGCTGCCCGCGTTCGCCACCCAGAGCTCTGTGCCGGCAGGGGAAAGGGCGACGTCCCACGGCAGGCCGACGGGCTGATCGACCTCTGGCAGGGAGATGTGCTCGCTCGTCTGGTGGGTCCCGTCCTCCAGGTTGAGCACCGAGACCTTGGGAAAGACCGTCGTGTCGAATCGGGTGTTCTGGCCCAGGCCGTTGGCCATCGTCTGCGGCAGGTAGGCGCGGGTGCCGGCGGCGTTGACCGTCACGGCGGGCGCGGGGGCCACGCCCGGCCAGGTGGCGATCGTGTGCGGCGTGGGCGCCGGCGCGCCGGGCGTCGCGGGCACCGGGATCGGGACCGTGACGATCGGCAGCAGCGTGGCGTAGGGACGTGCCGGCAAGAGCGTCACCGCGCCGTCGAGGAGGTGGGCCACGAGCAGGCTGGCGCCGTCCGGCGTGAAGGCGAGGCCATAGGGCCGATCGGCCACTGGCCAGACGCTCAGGGTCCGCCCGCTGGCCGTCTCGACGAAGCGCACTGCGTCCGCGCCCGCTTCGGCCACAGCCAGGAAGCGGCCGTCGGGCGAGAGGAGCACGGCCACGGGCCGGTCGCCGACTGGCAGGCGGCCCGTGACGGTCCGGGTCGCCAGATCGACGATGGCCACGGCGTCGTCCCCTTGCAGAGCGACGTAGGCGCGCGCGGTGCCGGCAGCGACGGAGCGCGGGTCGGCGCCCACGGCGATCTCGCTGAGGACGGAGCGGGTCGCCGTATCCACCAGAGTGACGGAACCGCTATCGGGGTTGGCCACCAGGAGCACGACGCCATCGGGCGTCAGCGCCAGGTTGTGGCTGGCGCCGGCGAGGGGCGCGGGCAGGCGCCGCGGCCCTGGCGACGACGCCAGGCCGAGGACAGCCAGCGCCAGGAGGGCGAATTGGAGTCGCAAGGCGCGCATCGCGTTCCGGGATCGCCGGGGTGGGTGAACGGTGGATGGCCTGGAGAAATGACGTGGCTCGCCGGCCGACCCTGGCTCCGATATCCGGCGTGGTGGACGATCATAGCGTATGCCCTGGCCCGGGCGCGACAGAAGTGACAGACGTCACGTGAAGTCGCTGACAGATGTCACTGTCGGGCTGGGTTGCGCCGGCTCTGACCGCGGTCGGGCCCGCGGCTCACCTGACGGGGAGATGCGGCGGCCAGGCCTGAGATCGTGTGGTAGGCTTGGTTCCCGACGTCGCGCCGGCGTCGAAGGAGGTAGCCTGCGGATGGAATGGTACAGAGAGCTGACGCGTCAAGTGCGAAGGGGCGCACACCAGTTTGGCCTGATCCTGCTGCTGGCGGCTGCCCCGCTGGGCGTCTTGGGCGCGCTGAATCTCGGCGGGGGCATCCCTATCGACGTACTTACACGCGACATCACCGCCGCCGGCCGGGTGCCGCTCTACACCGGGCTTCTGTCTCAGATCGGCCTGTTGGGCTGGGCGGCGGCGGCGGCGATCTGCCTTTTCACTGCCGGGGCGCTGGCCGGCCCAGTCCGGAGGAAGCGCTTCTTCTTGCTGGCAGGACTGTGGACGCTGCTCCTCTGCCTGGACGACGCCTTCTTGCTGCATGAGGGTGTGTTCCCCGATCTCGGCATAAACGAGCGACTTGTGCTCGCGGCATACGGCGGGCTGGCCGTGCTCCTGTTCGCCGGGTTCGCGTCGGAGGTCAGGGCGACGCCATACGTCGGGTTGATCGTGGCGCTCGGCTTCTTCGGCCTGTCGATCCTTGGGGACTTCTTCCACCCGCCGGGCATCGATCCGTTTCTCTTCGAGGACGGCGCGAAGTTCATCGGCATCGTCGCCTGGCTCGCCTACGTTGCCGAGAGCGGGCGGGACGCGTTGGCGATCTAGGAGGGCTGCCGCGGAGATCCCCCGGTAGTGTCCCGCAAACCCGACCATCCCCTACGGCCAGCGTGCCAGCCGCGCGTAGGATCTGGAGGGGTCGCCAGATCTTCAGACCCCGCAGTTCTGCGGAAGACTGCGGGGTCCTTTGAGACCTCGCCGGCGGCTCGGCCGACGCGGGCTACAGCCCCAGTGCCCTTCTCGCCCAGGGCAGCGCCGTCTCCAGCTGCTCGCGCTGCACGCGTCGCACGCGAGGCGCGTCCGGAATGAGGGGCAGGCCCGCGCGCGCGGCCAAGAAGCCGGCCACCCAGGCGGCGATCGCCGGCTCGTGCGGCAAGATCGTCTCCGGCAGTGGTCCCCCTTCAAAGGCCAGGCTGGGCAGCCAGAAGCCCAGATCGAGCTTCGGGTTCATGAGGCAGGCTTCCGCCCAGTCGACCAGCTTGACGCCGTCCGCCGCGAAGCAGATGTTGTCGCTGCGGATGTCCACGTGACCCGGCGCTTGGCCATACGTCTCGCACTGCCGCTCGGCCGCCACCAACTCCGGCAGCGCCCGGCGCAGCCAGGCGGCGGAGGCCATGCTCAGGGACAGGAAGGGCGCGGGATCGCGGGCGACGAGCTGCCAGCCACCTTCCCAGTGCCCGTGCACCTCGGCGAATACCGGCAGCGACGCCGCCGACCCGTGCAGCGCCGCGATCTGATCGCGCACTGCGGCCACCCGCTCCCCATCCCATGGCGGGGGCCAGAACGCGGCCGACAGATCCTCCAATACCAGAAGGGGCTCGACCTCGCTATCATCCCACCCCAGGCAGCGCGGCATGAACGGCCCGCTCAGGGCCTGATAGGCCCGGATCTCTCGCCGCAGCATCCGGGCGGTGACGGGCGTCCGGCCGACCTTGACGAAGAAGCTGCCGGCAGCCGTGCCCACGAGCCACCGCCCCGCCGGCGTATAACCGCCCTCCACCCAGCGAAACCAGCGCGGGCGCCGGCCAAGAATCGCGCCGATCCGCGCCTGTAGTTCGGGATGGGGAGGGTCGGGAGGAGGCATGGTGGGGGTTAATTGTCTAGTTGGTTGGTTAGTTGGTTGGTCCACCGCAAGCATACCCAGCAAACCAGCCTACTGACAAACTGGCAAACCACCAGACTAACACCCTGACCACCCCCACGCTACAATACCCCCGATGTTGACCATCGACGTCTCCGCCGCGGTGCACGCCCGCGCCGGCCTGGGCCGCTATAGCGAGCGCCTGGCCGAAGCCCTGTTGGCCCACGCCTCGGAGGAGATCGCTCTCTTCTATAACCAGGGCCCGGCGGGCCGCCTGCCGGCATCCCTGGCCGGCGCCCGCGTCCGGTCCGTGCGCCTTGGCTACAAGCCGTGGCGCTCCCTCGTCTTGCTCGGCCACCTGGGCCGGATCCCGTTCGACCGGCTCGTACCCGACGCAACCCTGTTTCACAGCACCGAGCACTTACTTCTGCCCCTGCGCGGCGCGCCGACCGTGCTCACCGTTCACGACCTCATCTTCCGCCTCTTCCCCGCCTACCACAAGAAGCTCAACTACTGGTACCTCAACCTGGCCATGCCGCTCTTCTGCCGCCGGGCCACCGCCCTCATCGCCGTCTCGGAGGCCACCCGGCAGGATGTCGCCACCCATTACGGCGTCGATCCGGCTACGATCCACGTCGTGTATGAGGCCGCCGCCGACCACTTTCGCCCGCCGCCCCCGGCCGACGTCGACCGCGTCCGCCGCCAATACGGCCTGCCGGATCGCTACCTCCTCCACCTCGCTACCGTCGAGCCGCGCAAGAACCTCAGTCGGCTCGTCGACGCGCTCCAGATCCTGCGCCGGGACGAACCGGGCCTCCGCCTCCTCCTGGCCGGGAGCAAAGGGTGGCTCTACGACGCGTTCTTCGCCCGCCTCGAGGCCGACGGCCTGACCGACGTCGTGCGCCACCTGGGCTGGGTGCCCGATGAAGACCTCCCGGCCATTATCGCCGCCGCCAGCCTGGCGGTGCAGCCCAGCCTCTACGAGGGTTTTGGCCTGCCTATTCTGGAGCACATGGCTTGCGGCCAGGCGGTCGCCGCCAGCCGGGCCAGCA
>JBFGLK010000073.1:0-9555 GCA_041576195.1 Promineifilaceae bacterium (SeqCode) | reverse complement strand
GCCGGTGACGGCGCGCCGACCGGCAGCAGTCAGCTCGCTGATTCTCTGGGCGGTCCTGGCGTTGGTCGGGTGGTGGCTCCTGGACTTGAGCGTTGGCGCGGCCGTGGCCGGCGGCTTCTTCGCCGTGGTATTACACTGGTTCGCCGATTTGTGGCACCAGGCCGGGCACATCGTCGCCGGGCGCCTGGTCGGCTACCCCATGGCCGGTCTGCGCCTGCATTGGTTCCTGGTTGCTTCGTATTACCCTCGTGACGAGCCAGAGCTGCCCCCGGCCATTCACGTCAGCCGGGCTCTGGGCGGCATGCCGGCGTCGTTTCTCCTCGCCGGGCTGGCGGCGCTGGCCGCGCTCGGCCTGCGCCCGGTTGGCGGCGTGCCCCTCTACCTTGCCTGGTTTCTCGCGGCGGAGAGCCTGCTCGTCTTTGGCCTCGGCGCCCTCCTGCCTTTGGGCTTCACGGACGGCAGCACGCTGCTAACGTGGGTGCCGCGGCTCAGGAGTCGGTCGGGCCCCCGGTAGCCTCAGCCGTCCCCTTTTCGACGAAACCAGAACCACGCCGACGGCCAAGGCGGGCTGTCGGCCATCAGCGTCGCGCCACGCTCCACGCGCTCCAGGACAAAGGTCTCTGTCAACTCCTGCTTCAAGCGATCCTCGTCTAACCCGTGCTCTGGCTCCTCGCCGTCTGCGTCCCGCAGACGAGCAAAGAGCAGGTAGACGCCGCCCGGCGCTAGCAGCCGACGCAGCTGTTCACAGTAGAGAGGAAGATCCATTGCGGGCAATCCATGCACGCATCCCACATCCAACGCCAGATCGTAGGACGGCTTCAGGTGGTCTAGCTCTGTAACCGCGCCAAGGTGGAAGCAAACGGTCTCCAGGCCCTCCGCCTCGGCCCGGCGGCGGGCCTCGCGGATGGCCTGCGGCACGAAGTCCACGGCGTCTACGGCCCAGCCAAGGCGTGCCAGATAGAGCGCGGCCCGCCCGTAGCCCGTCCCCAGATCGAGCGCACGGCCAGGCTCCTGCGCCCGGGCGAGGGCGATAACCTCGGGCGGAGGCTCCGGGGCATCCCAGGGAACGTCGCCCGACGCGTAGCGTGCCGAAAGCTCTTCCAGGCGATCGTCCATGGTTGACCGTCTCCTCGTCACATCGCCGCCCGGTTGGTTCGCTCGAAGCGCTCGCCGCTCGCGGCCGCCCGCCCTTGGCCGGGCGCCGGGCGGTTCGCTACAATCCACTGACGCGCTTTCTCCGGACTCCGGCCATGATAGCTACGATACGACGCAAAGCGTCTCTGCGGGACTACCTCTTCGATCACGCGCCTTACTACGCCGGCGTGCTGGGCGCGATGACAATCTGTCTGCTCATCGCCGCCACCGCTTTTGCCATCGGGTGGCCGGCGATTACCATGCTGGTCCTGGCCGGGTTGCTCATTCTCCTCTACGTCTTGGTGGCGTCGCTACTCATCGCCCGGCGCAAGCTGACGGAGCCGGATTATGAGGCGCTCTTCGTCCTCGGGCAAGTGAAGCCAGACGATCGTCTGGCCCAGGTCGACGTGGGCCGGCGCGAAGCCGGCATCGCCCTCTGCCGGCATCTCACCGTCGGCAAGCTCACCGTCATCGACCTCTACAATCCCCGGTGGACGCCCAGCCCAGTGTTGGCCCGCGCCCGCCGCCGGTTGCGCACGCCGCCCGGCGATCCTCGCCTGGCCTGGCTGGAAGGCCAGGTGGATCTCTTGCCCTTGCCCGACGGCAGCCAGGCCGCCGTGTTGCTAGATGACACGCTGAGCCAGTTCTGGCAAGCCGGGGATCGCGAGCGACTGCTGGCTGAAACGCTTCGCGTGCTCAAACCCGGGGGCCGACTGCTGGTCGCCGAGAGGACGCGCTCCCTATCCAATTGGCTGGCGCTGGGACCGGCTGCCGGCAACCTGCACTCGCCCTCCTACTGGCGCTCACTGATTGAGGGCGCCGGCTTTCTCGTTGAGGTCGAGAGATCGCGCCACGACCTGACAACCTGCTGGCGCGCCGCGAAACCGGTGACGGACCAGGACTACCAACTGGCTTTTCGCTTTGAGGAGGCGGCCGAAACCCGGCCGCCGACTATAACCGCTCGATGATGGTGGCAATGCCCATCCCGCCGCCTGCGCACAGCGTGATCAAGGCCGTCCCCAGCCCGCATCGCTCCAGCTCGTCAAGAGCCGTGCCCAACAGCATGGCACCAGTCGCCCCAAGGGGATGACCGAGCGCAATGGCCCCACCGTTGACGTTCAGGCAGTCGGTGTGACGCAGGCCCATGTCAAGCATGAACTTCAGCACCACCGCAGCGAATGCCTCATTGATTTCGATCAGGTCGATGTCCCCCAGCGTCATGCCGGCCAGTTGGAGCGCCTTGCGCGTCGCCGGCGCCGGCCCCGTAAGCATGATGGTTGGCTCGTCCCCCACAAGCGCCGCGGCGCGGATACGGGCCCGCGGTTGCAGTCCAAGCGCCTCACCCGCGTCCCTGGAGCCGACGACGACCACGGCGGCCCCATCGACGATGCCCGAGGAGTTACCCGCCGTGTGGACGTGCTCGATGCGGCTCAGCTGCGGATAGCGGCGCAGCGCGACGGCGTCGAAGCGGGCCTCGCCCATGCGGGCGAAGGCCGGGCGCAAGGCTGCCAGTCCGTCCAGCGTCGTGTCCGGCCGAATGTGCTCATCCCGCTCGAGCAGAACGTCCCCGCCCGTGGAGCGCACGGGGACGATGGAGCGGAAGCGCCCCTGGGCCGTCGCCTCCGCCGCACGTTGTTGTGACGTCAGCGCATAGTCGTCAAGGTCCTTTCGGCCAAAGCCCTCTAGCGTGGCGATCAGGTCCGCGCTGACGCCCTGGGGCACGAATCCCAGCCTGTCGGCCACCTCCGGGTCGTCCGCCATTATCCAGCCATCTGAGCCCATCGGCACGCGGGACATCGACTCCACGCCGCCGGCGACGATCAACTGCTCCCAGCCCGATCGGATCTTCATGGCCGCCAAGTTGACGGCCTCCAGACCGGACGCGCAGAAGCGGTTGATCTGCATGCCGGGCGTATCCAGGGCCCAGCCGGCGTAGAGCGGTGCCGTACGCCCGATGTCCCCGCCCTGTTCGCCGACCGGGGTGACGCAGCCCAGGATGACGTCGTCGACCTGCCCGGTATCCAGGCCCGTGCGCTCGATCAGCGCCGCGAACAGCGTGCTGACCAGATCGATTGGGCGTACCGAGTGTAGCGCCCCGGTGTCTTTGCCACGCCCACGTGGGGTCCGCAGCGCCTCAAAAACGTAAGCATCGGTTGTCATGATGGGTCTCCCTCTGCCCGGTTGGCGGCTCATTGTCCCGGCGCCGCGCCCGGCGCCTCGCGCCTCCAGATTGTAGCAGACGACGCCGTCTCGGCGCAGCCCGCCAGACGAGAATCAGCTTTCGATATCGATCTGAATCTCGCAGTCTGCCGCGGCGACGTCCGGGTCGGCGCCGCCGTGGGCGTAGTCCTGGCCCGGTCCGCAGACGAAGGCGTCGCTGCCGGCATCGCCAAGGTGGACATCGTGACCACCGCCTCCCAGCAACGCGTCATTTCCGGAGCCCCCGATGAGACGGTCGTTGCCCGTCCCACCGAACACCCGGTCATCCCCCTCGTCGCCCCGCAGCAAGTCGTTGCCGGGGCCACCGCAGAGCCGATCGTTGGCCAGGAGGCCGATCAGGATATCGTTACCCGATAGCCCGTGGATGACATCCTCGCCCGGCGTGCCGACCAGCACGTCGTCCTGGTCGGTGCCGAAAAGCGTGGCAGCCCTACCGGCGCAGGTGGGGGGCATGATAGCCGCGTGGGCCACCCGGTTGTTCTCCAGGATCGGATCGCCCGAGCGTGAAGCCACCTCGACCACGCTGTCAAGCGGAGACATCGCCGGCGCCGTCACGGTGATCGCCACGGAGAGCGCCGCACCGGCGTCGAGCGCGCCTACGGCGCAGGTGACCTGATGGACAACCGGCTCATAGGCGCAGGCCGGCGAAGAGGCCGACTGGAATAGGGATGTTGCCGGCAGCGACTGGCGGGCAAGGGTGTTGATTGCCGGCCCAGGACCGAGGTTGGTGATGCCGAGGTGGAACACCTGCGTCTCAGGCGCGTTCCCCGGCGCGTTGGCGTGCGCCACCGCGAGCGCCAGGTCGGCCTGTCGTCCCAGGATGACGTAAGTCTGGCCGGCGTTGAACTTACCGTGCGGATCGGCGCGAAAGGCGCCAAAGATTAGCTCAGGCACGCCGTCGCCCGTGATGTCGCCGGCTTCGACGCCAATGCCGAAGAAATCGCTGTCATCGACGCCATAGACCACCAGGTCGGACAGATCGCTTATGGAATAGACTCCGGCGGCAAATGGACCGTAGGCGACATAGGCGATGCCGGCGTCCAGGCGCCCAGGCGGATCGGCCGTCGTTGCCCCCAGCATAATATCGGGCTGACCGTCCAGATTAACGTCGGCGATAGCGGCGCCGACCCCCAGATGGTCCTCGGCCGCCGCACCCTGGATGACGAGGTCGCTGTCGCTCGCCAGCTCATAGACGGGATCGGCCAACGGGCCGAACAACACATAGACCTCCCCGGCGTCGAGGAGGCCGCCGCCTTCAGCCGCCCAGGCGCCGATGACCAGATCGTTGGTCGCGTCGCCGTTCAGGTCACCAACATCCAGGCCATAACCCGAGAGATCGCCGATGGCCACGCCGTTCAGAGTGATGTCGGCCGTCGTTGATAGCTCAAGCGTGCCCGTCACAATTGGCCCGAAGACGACGTAGGTCTCGCCGGCATCCTGCCGCCCGCCGGGGTCGGCCTGGCGAGCGCCGACCACGAGATCGGGAAGCTGATCCCCGTTCACGTCGCCCACGGCCGCGCCGACGCCCGTCTCGTCGAAAGGATCGATGCCGTGGACAAAGACGCTCGCCCGGTCGGCCAGCCCGAACGTGCCGGCGGCGATCGGGCCGAAGATCACGTACGCCTCGCCCGCGTCCTCGCGCCCGGAAGGGTCCGCGCGGCGAGCGCCGATGACCAGGTCGTTCCGGCCATCCTGATTGAGATCCCCTATCGCCACGGAGATGCCCGAGTGGTCGCCGGCGTCGATGCCGTGGAGCGTCACGTCGGCATCGGTGTCCAGCTCGATAACGCCGGGAGCAAGTGGGCCGAAGAGGATGTACGTTTCCCCGGCATCCTCGCGCCCGCCCGGGTCCGCCTGCCGCGCGCCGATGACCAGGTCGGCGGAGCCATCGCCATTGAGATCGCCCGTGTCCATGCGGATGCCGGAGAGATCCACGGGGTCGATCCCGTTGATCAGGATCTCGACCGCCAGCCCGATCTCCACCGGGATCGCCAGGCGACGGGTCGTCATCGCCGCCGACAGGCCGGCGCTCGTGAAGTGCCACAGCAACGCGCCCAGAAGGGCCGCCAGGCCAAGCGCGGCGAGGCGCGACCGGACACCGTGGCCATCGATATGATCGTTCATCGGCTTGTCCTTTCTACGGACCTGGCTTTCTTGACTCAGGCAGCTTTCCGGTCCCACCCACGGCGGCGTTCTCGATTATACCATCGGTGAACCCTTAGCGGCAGATTGGCTAATCTGGTAGGGTCAGCCGACCATCACTATACTTGCGGTTTGACACAAGGAGCCGCGGCAGCCCCGGTACAGAACCGCCGGTCGCCGGCGGTGGAGAGTTGCTTATGACGCGCTGGGTTCTCCTGGCATTGGCCGGCCTGCTCGTGCTGGCGGCCTGTAACTCGACGCCTGACAATGCGGTGACGCCGGCCGCACCGCCTATTGCGCAGGAAACGGCCGCATCCTCGGCGCCGACCACCCCCTTGCCGGCACCGGCCGTGGCCTCGAGCGACACCCCGTCGCCTCCTGTGCCGACCGTTGCCCCACCCGCCGCGCCCGATCCAACCGTGACGCCGCCGCCCACGCCGACGGAAGCGCCCCCGGCGCCGCTCGAGGTGTTCGTCAATCTCGAAGTCGTGGCCCAGGGGTTAACGGCGCCCGTGGCCCTGGCCGACCCAGACGACGGCACCGGCCGCCTCTTTGTCGCCGATCAGATCGGATTGATACGGGCCATTGCCCCCGGGGAAGGATTGCCGCCGGCACCATTGCTGGATATCCGCGATAGGCTCGTGGCACTGGAGCCTGGCTACGACGAACGCGGCCTGCTGGGCATGGCGCTTCACCCGGCGTACCGCGACCCCGCAAGCCCGAACTACGGCGAGATCTTCGTTTACTACAGCGCGCCGCTCGCCCCGGAGTCGCCGCCCGGGTTCAACCACACCGGCCGTCTGTCGGCCTTTCGCGTTGACCCGGCCGACCCAACACGAGTGACAGGCACCGAGCGCGTCATCCTGGAAGTGGCGCAGCCTCAGTTTAATCACAACGGTGGTCAGGTCGCCTTCGGGCCCGATGGCCTGCTCTACCTTGGCCTGGGAGACGGCGGCGCGCAATACGACTTCGGACTCGGCCACGGACCTGCCGGCAACGCGCAAGATCCCGGCTCCCTCCTCGGCACGATTCTGCGACTGGACGTCTCCGATCCGACCGTTGCGTATACCATTCCAACTGACAACCCGGCGCCGAACGGTACAAGGCCCGAAGTGTATGCCCGCGGCTTTCGGAATCCCTACCGCTTCTCATTCGACTCGCGCGACGGCACTCTGCTGGCATCCGACGTCGGCCAGGATCTCTACGAGGAAATCAACATCGTCACGCCCGGTGGGAACTATGGCTGGCGCATTCGCGAAGGCGCCTCCTGTTTCAACCTGGAGGACGCGCTGCAGCCGCTGGGGACATGCGCGACGAGCGCGACGGACGGCACGCCACTCAGCGATCCGATCCTGGCGTACGACCACACCGTCGGCCGCTCGGTCATCGGCGGCTACGTCTACCGCGGCGAGGCCGTCCGCAGTTTGCGGGGCCGGTACGTCTTCGGCGATTGGCAATATGATGCCAATGGGCTGGCGCTATTCACGGCCGTGCCCACCGAGACCGGCTGGGTCCGCTCGGAGCTCTCGGTCGGCGCGGGCACCGTGGGCGTGTCGCCTCTCACCTACCTGTTCGGCTTTGGCGTCGACGCCGCCGGAGAACTCTATGCGCTCACCGGCGAATTCCTCGGCCCGACGGGCAACACCGGCAAGGTACTCCGTCTGGTGCCGGCACGCCGCTAAGGCGTCTCGTCAGCCCACCCACGCCTCTTAAGGAGAACATTCATGCGCCCACTGCTGCTCCGACTGCTCGTCTTGCTTGTCGCCGCAATGACGCTAAGCGCGTTTACCGGCCCAGAACGTGGGGCGGCATCGGCCGATCGGCTGATGCGACCGCTGGCACAGTCGGAGCACGGCCACGACGAGGAGGAGGCCGGCGACCACGGACACGACGAGCCGGCGGACGATTCGGCCATGTCTGAGGAGGGGCACGCCATGGCGGCACGGACGCCCGGCGCGCTCTCCACGGCGGGTCGCACGCTCACGCTGGTGGGCGTCGCCCTGCTCCTCGGACTTCATGCGTTCCGGCTATTGGTGTGGCGACCGGCGTGGCAGGTTGAGGACTTGAATCCCAAGGAGGCGGCCGCCGAGAAGGCCTATGACAGTCGCAGCCTTCGCTCTGGTCTTCTGGCCACAGGCATGCTCCTGGCCGGCACCATCGTGACGGTCCTGGCTGCCGCCGGGGGCGTTGTTGGCGACTTTCCGTTCGTCGGTCCAACTGGGCTGGCGCTCCTGGCGCGGCTCGTCTTGACTCTGGCCGCCGCCGGCCTGCTTTGGCTTGCCCTGCGGCGCGGCGAGGAGGCGCCGTCCTGGCGCGGCCCGGATGGCGTGGGCTTGCTCGCGGCGCTAGGCCTGGGTTTGACGCTAACGGTGGGCACTGGTATCACGCCGGCCACCGCGCTCGTCGACGGGGTGCATGTGCTGGCTGCCGGCATCTGGGTCGGCGGCGTGGTCCAACTCCTGTTGGCCTTCGGCGTGGCCCGCGATCTGGACGGCGACAGCAGCGCCTGGCTCACGTTGACGCTCGTGCTCGGCTTCGCGGCGCCGGCAATGACGGCCGTTGGTCTGTTGCTTGCCAGCGGCGTCTTCCTCGCGTCGAGCGCGGTCGGCGCGTGGCCGGCTTTGCTCGAAACGGCGTACGGGCGGACGCTGCTGCTCAAGTTCGGCCTGGCGTTGGTGCCACTCGCGTTGGCTGCCGGCAGCCTGCTAATCCTCAAGCCGCGTCTGGAGCGTGCTTATGAGACCGACGGGTGGCCGGCGATTCCCGGACTGCTCGGCACGCTGCGCTGGGGCCTGGGCATCACCGGCCTTGTGCTGGTCGTCGTGCTGCTGAGCAGCGCCTTGCTGGCCGACCAATCGACGGCGGTCGAGGCCAGCGCAGCCATGGCCGCCACAGATACCACCCACATGGCGGAGGCCGGGGGCGCCCATCACGCGGCCGAGGTCGAAGCGGGCGGTGGGCCCCTGAGCGCGCTGGTCAGCTTCGTCGTCCGCACTCGCAGCCTGGTTCCCGGGGTCGCCCTGGTCCTCTTCGCAATCGGCTGGGGCATCGTCGCCAATCGCGCGGCGCAACGGGACTGGCAGCTCCTCCCTCTGCTGTCGATCTCCCTGGTGGCCCTGTGGATCGGCGGCAGCGACCTCCTGCAATTCTCACGCGAGTATACGCCGGCGATGTTCGCCAACAACCCGTTCCCAGGAGAGGCGTCGTCGATCGCTGCCGGAAGGATGCTGTACGAGACGACGTGCGCCACCTGTCACGGCTTCGAGGGCCGCGGTGACGGCCCGGCGGCGGCCACGCTGCCGAGCCCGCCCGCGGATTTCACCGCCGGTCACACCGTCACACACCCGGACGGCGACCTGTACTACTGGATCAAGGCGGGCATCGAGGGCACGCCAATGCCCGGTTGGGACGCGCTCTACAGTGATGAGCAAGTCTGGCACCTGGTAAACTACGTCCGCCACCTGAGCAGCCAGGGCGCCGCACCTTAGCCCGATCGACCCGTCGCTGTTAGAATCGGGTCACCGTCACCTGGAGACACCCGATGCGCTGAGCCGGTAAGCAAATCCTCCCGGGCCGAGATGGGCCCTTTCATCCGCCAACGCCGTCCCCGCCGGGCCGGCGCCCTGCATGCGGAGGCGTCGTGTGCTTACTGCGCATCATCTGACCAAATCCTACGGTATCCTGACCATACTCGACGATGCCACGTTCAGCGTGAGCGTGGGCGAGCACGTGGGCCTGATCGGGCCGAATGGCTCTGGCAAGACCACGCTACTACGCATTTGCGCCGGCCTGGAACGACCGGACACCGGCCAGATCACGCTGCACCCGGGCGACCTGCGCCGTGGGTACTTGCCGCAGGGGCTGGCAGTGGCGCCGGAGACGACGGTCGGCGAGGTGCTCGCCCGCGTCGGCGGGGACGCCAGGGTACTCGCGGAGGAGCTGGCGGCGCTGGCGCTCCGGCTCGTCGACAGTCCAGACCAGCTCGCTTTGCAGGCTGACTATGAACGCGCCCGGGCCCGTCTGGCCCGCCACGACGAAGGGGGGGTCGCCGCGCTGCTC